>JBCAZO010000297.1:0-4078 GCA_038532975.1 Pseudomonadota bacterium | reverse complement strand
TTGCTCGCCATCTTTTTACCGCCCGTATGCGTAATTGCTCTATGTAACTTTTTATAAGGATGTAACGTACAGATGGGACAGGGCGAGTTTGATTTGTTTTTGTGCCGCTTGAACCATTCCAGAACAAGAGGGAACACGATGCGAATTCTAATCACAACTGCTTTCATGAGCGCTGCTGCCGCTCCTGCACAGGCCGACATGGCACGCTACGAGCTCGATCCGACCCACACGTTTGTATATTTCAAGGTCGATCATATCGGATATGCCAAAACCTTGGGCGTCTTTACTGAGGTAAGCGGCGGTTTCATGTATGACGCTGACAGCCAGGAACTTGGTGACGTGGACGTCTCCATCAATGCAGCCAGTGTCAACACGTTCCACGAGGCGCGAGACGAACATGTCCGCAACAAGGATTTTTTGAATGTCTCTGAGCATCCGCAGATTACGTTCGTGGCCAGCAGTGGCAGTGCTGAGAGCGAAAACAATGGCACCGTCACCGGTGATTTGACTGTGCTGGGTCAGACACGCCCTGTCATGCTTTCGGTGACACTCAACAAGGCTGGTGCGTATCCTTTCGGGCACAAGCGTGACGTCCTTGGACTTTCCATGCAGACATCGATCAAACGCAGTGACTTCGGTATGATGTACGCGGTCGAAAATGGTCTGGTAGGAGACACTGTTGATATCAATATTGAAACAGAGGCGATGAAAATGGAGTAGCCTAGTTTGGCGTTTGACCTGCTTTCCCAGAAAGCGTGGGTCATGACCACCAAATCGGCCCAAAGCCGACGTCGGAGCTTTGACATGACGAATGTCCGCGTAGAGCCCAAAGCGGACATAGACAGCCGATCCTATGTCCTAGTCTTCGACACTGCCTTTCGGGGGACGAACCTGAACTTGTCGCAGAAAAGAAAGCACGTCGCTATGCCATGAAACACGAGGCATCCAAAACGAAGGTTGCAGTTGCCTTCACGCGTTTTGCAGCCTCTTCCATTTCGCGGGTCTACTGTTTCATGCTTTGGCGGAGTACAACACGAAATGGTATCCTTGCGTAACCTTTTCATATGCTGAACCAATCAGCCCGCGACCGTACGCGATCGAGAACAGTATGATCGCACTGCCCAGCATCAAGCCTTCACTTGGGTCCTCGCCGACCAGGACTATGGCAAAGGAAACACCTGCGAGCGGCGCAAACGAGTTTGCCAATGTAAGATCGTCTGACGACGCCCGCTTGAGGGCCTGCGACCAGACAATTGGCGCAAGAACCAGTGCGACGCCTGCATATACCCAAATCCAGCTCCAAAGCACCGGAGAGAAAATACCGGCAAACGTCTGCGGTCCCAGGATGGCACAAACAGCGACAATGTAAACAGCGCAGCCCAAAACGGTGCGATAAACAAAGAAGAGCCCCATCGGCACGCGCTGCACCCCGCGACGGGTCACGATCGTAGAGGTAACATACGAGAGTGTTCCCGCGACCGCAGCCCACTCGCCTGGGCCAAATTTGATTGCGCCCATACCATCGCAACCAACGATGATAATGAACGCACCAAAAGCAGCGGCAAGGCTTGCGCCAAGCACCCGGGGGCGGAACGTCTCGTTCAAAAGGAAATAGGCAGCAAGAAGAAACAGCGGCGGTTCGATACGGCCGATCATGACAACCTTGGTGACAGATGTATTCGCCAGTGCGAAGAAAAACAGGCCCGGAGTGAGCGCCGAAGACAACACGGCGGCAAGGGTCATAAGTTTCCATTCCGATCTGCTTAAAGCGGTCCAGTTGGTACGGGTCAGATCACGGCGGTAGAGCGCGGCAAGAACTGGCAGTGACAGCAGCGAGCCAAGGACAAGCAGGTTCGAATGGGTGATCGCGTTACGGCCGCCGGCGACAAGAGATGCCTCTCCGATGTCGATCAGGAGTGCCAGTATGGAATTGGACGAGGCATAAACCATGACCGCGATCCAGGCGAGTGCAGCCCCAGAGAAGAGTGTCAAGGGACGGGCCAAAGAAGAGCGGATAAGCGTGGTCATGGTGGTCTCGTTTATGTGTTTGGTGCGCAAGAGGTATCGGTCGACGCTCAGCTCCGCTTGAAGCTGAGCGCCTGATTTTTAAAGAATCGTGCTTTGCCTTTGCGATCAGCGGGTCACGTATCCGCCATTGACCCAAAGCGTCTGGCCATTGACCCACTGCGAGGCGGGATCAGCAAGGAACGCCACCAGGGGCGTAATGTCGTCGACCGTGCCGAGGCGGTTTTCGGTGCTCAGGCCCGCGGCATAGGC
The DNA here is from genome assembly GCA_038532975.1 of Pseudomonadota bacterium. Classification (GTDB taxonomy): domain Bacteria; phylum Pseudomonadota; class Alphaproteobacteria; order Rhodobacterales; family Rhodobacteraceae; genus Roseovarius. The sequence continues at coordinate 1,801 of JBCAZO010000297.1, read as the reverse complement.
GGCGGACCGCTCGTTCTCCTGGTCATGGAAGAAGGGCGTATCGACCGGACCGGGGGCTACGCTATTCACTGTAATTCGCTTCGCGCCCAGCTCCTTGGCAAGCATCCGGGTGTATTCCTCGACCGGGGCCTTGGTGCCGGAGTAGATCGCATAGCCCGGTGCGGCTCCTGCCAAAAGTGAGGTTCCTGTATTGATGATCCGCCCACCGTCGCGTACGCGGGTCGACGCTTCACGCAGACTGTAGAACAGCGCGCGGTTGTTGATCGCATCCAGGCGCTCAAATTCCGCGTCGGTGAACTCGGCCATTGGCTTTTTGATAATTGCGCCGGCATTGTTCACTACAACGTCCACGCCGCCGAACTGCGTATCAGCCATGTCATACATGGCGCGCACATTCTGCACCTGACCCAGATCGCCCTGAACCAGGGCGGCCTGTACGCCATGCGCTTCCACCATCTGCGCGGTTTTTTCGGCCTGATCGCGTGTTTCTTCGCGATGGTAGTGTACAACGACGTCGGCCCCCATCTCGCCAAGTGTTACGGCGAATGCACGGCCCAGATTGTTGCGCGCACCGGAAACGATGGCGACTTTTCCGTTAAGTGGTCTTGCCCCGCTGGGGCTGCCGGCAGCGGCGACCGTGCCGACGCCTGCCAAGGCCGCAGCAGCGCCCATCGTGCCAGAGCTTAGAAGTGCGCGGCGGTTCATTTTGGGTGTATTGGTCATTGTCTTATCTCCATTCTGTGGTGTGCTGGTGTGGCGATGAAGTGGAGATATTTCTTGCGACTTGAATTCAGTAGTGATTAATTTGGCAATCATTAATTGCGAAAAATGCAACTTATGCCGGACCCAAATGCAGAGCTTTTCATACGCGTCGTCGAGACAGGCAGCCTGAAGGCTGCTGCCCGGCAAGCAAATACCGATCCGTCATCGGTCACCCGAAAGATCGCGCAGCTAGAGGAACGGCTGGGCGCGAAGCTTTTGATCCGGTCAACCCGACGGTCGCGACCAACAGAAGCTGGCCAGGCCTATTACGATGGAATTCGGCGCTTGTTGGAAGAACAAGCAGCACTTGAGGCGGACATCGCCGGGCTTTCAGAAACGCCCCGCGGTCTATTGCGAATTACTGCGCCGGTCGATTTCGGCGCCCGCTTTGTCACCCCCGTGGTAGAACGGCTTTTGTCTGAATATCTGGATTTGTCGGTAGACCTTGCGCTTGGCAGTGACTTCACTGATCTCCGAGAACGTAATATTGACGTGGCCGTACGCATCGGCGCGCTTTCCGACAGCGCGCTGATTGCACGCCGCTTTGGTGCCGTGCCCCGCGCGATCTTTGCGGCCCCTGCCTATCTTGCCAATCACGGTAAGCCTAACCGGCCAGAAGACTTCGCTCAACATCGGTTCATCTTCTACAAGCACGTGCCCGACCTGACGCTGAAACTTGAACGCGGTGATGAAAAGGCGGTTGTCACGGTCACGTCGCGTGTAACCGTCAACAGTATGACGGCTACACGTAAGTTGCTTTTTTCCGGGCATGGTATGGCCATGTTGCCGTTGTGGGCCTGCGAAAAAGCTTTAGCTGACGGACATGTGGTCAAGGTGTTAGAGGACTGGACGACTCCGGCTTTTCCATTGCAAGGCGTGTTCCTTCCAGGCGCTTTTCGGCCGGCAAAGCTACGGGTGTTTCTAGATGCAATGAGAGAACAGGCGCGAAAAGAACCTTCGCTGATATCAGGATTGCACGTTTGCGTGTTGCCGACTTCGCCTTAGGCTGCTTCGGCAGTTACCGACTAGCCAAGTGCTG
>JBCAZO010000296.1:0-4090 GCA_038532975.1 Pseudomonadota bacterium | reverse complement strand
GTTCACGCCCCAGGTCAGCGCCAGGCGTCGCGCAGTATCGCGCATATTGGTCATACCGATGATCGGCACACGCGGACGTTCACGCGCGGTCAGAAGCGCAGTTGTCCCGGATTGGGTAAAACAGCAGATCACCTTGATATCGGTTGTCTCGGCAATCTCACGAGCTGCTGCGACAATCCCATCCGCGACGGACATGCGCTCGGCCCGGCGCGAGGCTTCGATCACCTCGCGATAGGTTGGATCGCTTTCGACTTCGCGTGCCACGTTGTCCATCGTTGTGACCGCTTCAACCGGATAGTCTCCGGCCGCTGATTCCGCCGACAGCATGATGGCATCGGCGCCTTCGTAGATCGCCGTTGCCACATCCGAGACTTCGGCGCGGGTGGGCATCGGGCTTTCGATCATGGATTCCAGCATTTGCGTCGCCACGATCACCGGCTTGGCCGCCGCGCGGCATTTGCGCACCATGCGTTTTTGCAAAGGCGGGACGTTCTGCACCGGCAATTCAACGCCCAGATCGCCCCGCGCCACCATGATACCATCCACCTCTTCGAGAATGGCATCGAAATCCGTGACCGCCGCGGGCTTTTCAATCTTCACCATGATCGCCGCCCGGTCGCGCACAAGCGCGCTGGCCTCGATGACATCGCGAGGACGCTGCACGAAGCTGAGCGCGAGCCAATCCACGCCAAGCGAACAGGCAAACTCCAGATCTTCACGGTCTTTGTCCGTCAGCGCCGCCAAAGGCAGCACCACGTCAGGAACGTTAACACCCTTACGATTGGAAATCGTGCCGCCAGTGATCACTTCGGTCTCGGCAAACTCAGGTCCGCAGGATTTGACCTTCAGGCGGATTTTGCCGTCATTGACCAACAGCGTCGCGCCCGGTTCCAGGGCCTGAAAAATTTCAGGATGCGGAAGCTGCACGCGATCCACTGTGCCCGGTTTATCACTGAGGTCCATACGAAAAGAGGCGCCTTCGACCAGCTCTTCCTCACCATTGGCGAATTCACCGACGCGTAGCTTGGGTCCCTGCAGGTCCGCAAGGATGGCAATCGGGCTATCTAACTCGGCCTCCAGCTTGCGAATGATTTCATGTTTTGCCCGGATCGAGTCATGCGTGCCATGGCTCATGTTGAGCCGGAACACATCTGCGCCTGCCTCATGCAGCGCCTTGATAGTTTCGTAAGTTTCCGAGGCTGGCCCCAGCGTGGCCACGATTTTCACGTTACGGTGGCGTCTCATGTTCGTCCTGTCCCAGTGCGAGGGTCTCTATATGTCGTTATCGCTAACAAAGTCACGTGCTTTTTGTGTAATTCCCTTTCCCCGATATCTGGTCTAGAGCGTCGGTCAGAGGCAAAACACCACAATGACGTATCATCCGTATTACATCACCGGAGAAGAGCGTGCATCGCGCTGGCTTGTGACCTGCGACCACGCCACCAACACCGTTCCCAGCTTTGTCGGCGGTGGCACTCTGGGTCTTTCGACGGTGGATATGGGACGCCATATTGCCTTTGACCCTGGTGCTGCAGGTGTGTCGCTTGCCTTGGCCGAAGCCCTGGGCGCGCCGTGCATTACTTCGAATTTCTCGCGTCTGGTCATTGACCCCAACCGGGGGGAAGACGATCCGACGCTTGTGATGAAGCTCTATGATGGCACGATCATCCCCGCGAACCGGCATATTGACGAAGCTGAGCTGAACCTGCGGCTCAATCGGTGTTATCGGCCCTATCACACGGCGTTGGCCGAGTTGGCGGCACGTCAGGACAACACGATCATCGTCGCCGTTCACAGCTTTACCCGTCAGTTGCGCGGCCAACACCCCCGACCATGGCATGTGGGTATCCTCTTTGCTGCCGATACGCGCCTCACCGATCCTCTAATCGCCCGGCTGGAGGCAGAGGCGGACATCTGTGTCGGGGCCAATGAACCCTATTCCGGCCATCTGCCCGGCGATGCCATAGCGCGCCACGCCATTGCGTATCAACGGCCAAACGCCCTTCTGGAATTACGCAATGATCTGATTGAACGCACCGCGGATCAGGTCGCTTGGGCCAGCAGACTTGCCCCCATGTTGGAAGAGGCTGCAGAAAAAGCAGGGCTTTGAGCAGAGAGACTGCGCAGATTTGGGTTGCGTCCGGGGGTCGGTTTCTTCCTAATCGCGCGAGGAGAAAACGCCATGCCGCATATCATCATCGAACACTCCAAGGGGCTGGACGACAGCTATGACCTACAGGCGCTCTGCGATGACTTGTGGGAGAAGTTTGCAGCACACCCAGCGATCACCGCGCCGGATACCGTGCGCACTCGCACGATTGCTGCCAACGCCAGCCGCATCGGGGTGGAGTCGCAGAGTTTTGCCCACGCCACGCTTTTGCTTTTGCCCGGGCGCAGCGACGAGGTGCGCATGGAACTGGCTCAGCTTATTCTTAGCACGCTGGAAGGGCATTTACCGGATGTCGGAAGCCTCACCGTGCGCTTGGATGACATTCAGCAGCCCTATATCAAGCGTATGCTTTAGGTGAAGGAGATGACCAATATGGACGACCAGACCCGCATCGAACTCGAAGCCGCCGCGTTTCGCACACTGCGCGAACACCTGATGGAAAAGCGCACCGATGTGCAGAATATCGACATGATGAACCTCGCCGGGTTCTGCCGCAATTGCCTGAGCCGCTGGTATCAGGAAGCCGCGAATGAGCGTGGGATTGAGATGTCGAAAGACGAGGCGCGCGAGATTTTCTATGGCATGACCATGGACGAGTGGAAAGCCAACTACCAAACCGAAGCCACCGGCGATCAAAAGCAGGCATTTGACAAGGCGTTTGCCGAAAACGTTGGCCCCAAGGATTAGTTCATGACCCTCGACATTGCCCGCCTGCGCGCCGACACACCGGCCTGTGAAACCGTGCTTCATTTCAACAATGCAGGCGCAGGGCTGATGCCGAAAACGGTTCAGGATGCGCTGATCGGGCATCTGGAGCTTGAGGCGCGGATTGGCGGGTATGAGGCGCATGATGCGGCCAAAGAGGCGTGCGCGGCGTTTTACTCGCAGATCGCGGGTTTGTTGAATGCCAAACCCGGTGAGATTGCCTTTATCGAAAATGCCACGCGCGCCTGGGATATGGCATTTTTCAGCCTGCCGCTGGAGCCGGGGGACCGCATTCTGACGCACGCATCGGAATATGTGTCAAACTATCTGGGCCTGATGCTGCAGGCCGAGCGGCGCGGTCTTGAGATTGACCTTATCCCGTCGGATGCCAGCGGTCAGGTGGATGTGGACGCGATTGTGGGGCTTATTGGGTCCAAGACGCGGCTGATTGCGCTGACGCATGTGCCGACGCAGGGCGGGTTGGTGAACTCGGCCGAAGAGGTGGGCAAGATTGCAAAGGCGCATGGGCTCTACTACCTGCTCGATGCCTGTCAGTCGGCGGGGCAGATTGATCTGGATGTTGAAAAGCTGGGCTGTGACATGCTTTCGGGCACGGGGCGCAAATACCTGCGTGGACCGCGCGGGACAGGGTTTCTTTACGTGCGCGAAGGGCTGATTGCGGAGCTTGAGCCGCCGTTCATTGATCTCTTCTCGGCCACCTGGACCAGTGCAGACACCTATGAGCTGGCCCCCAACGCGCTGCGGTTTGAAAACTGGGAACGGTTTGTGGCCGGGCAGATTGGGCTGGGCGCGGCGGTGGCTTATGCGCGCGCCGTGGGCCTGCCTGCAATTGAGACGCGTGTGACGGCTTTGGGCGCGACGTTGCGCGCGGCACTCGGCGATGTGCCGGGTGTGACGGTGCAGGACCTCGGCACACGCAAATGCGGGATCGTGACCTTCACCAAGGACGGTGTGACGCCGCAGGAGATTACTGCCAAGCTCCATAAGCGGGGCATGAATATCTCGGTTTCAAACCGCACCAGCGCCCAGCTTGATCTGGGCCCGCGCGGGATTGACTACCTCGCCCGTGCCTCGGTGCATTACTATAACACCGAGGATGAGATTGCGCGGTTTGTGGAGGCTGTGGTGGGAGTTTGAGGAAACGCCCCTAAGTAAAGCGAAAAGCCTGAGAAATTTTGAGTTATGAATACCAAA
>JBCAZO010000295.1:0-4090 GCA_038532975.1 Pseudomonadota bacterium | reverse complement strand
GGTTGACCTGCACCATCCTCAGGCACTGCCTCAGCTTGCGCCCGGCTCAATCCAGACACGCGCCAGCGCATATTGCCGCTGAATACGGCGGGTCGTGAGGTGATGTATTACCCCTTCATCTTGATGGATCAGCAAGCGGGTAATGCGCGGCCCGACCCCTATAGCAATGCGCCGAATCAGCCGGTTCTGCCCTGGCGCGGTCGGATCACGTCTTCGAAGACTCCCGGGCAGCCGGGCAGCACAGATGGCACGGCAGCCGCAGAGGCAGAAGTCGCCACGTTTTTCGGCACGGCCAGCGCGCCGGACTTCAGCATTGCCGGATGGGCTTCTGCACAAACAGCGGTTGCGACCTCGGCCACCGCGCTTTTGCAGTATTTCGGTCCCGTCTCTGTCAGTCCCGTGCAGTATACCGGCCCGAATGAATGGGGATACCGACGGTTCATCCTGCATCAGGCGGCGCTATGCGCGGCGGCGGGCGGCGTTGAAAGCTTTTGCATTGGGTCGGAAATGCGCGGGCTGACGCAAATTCGCGGGGAAAACAACAGCTTCCCGGCCGTTGCGGAGCTGATTGATTTGGCCGCCGAGGTGCGGGCGCTTTTGGGGCCGGATGTGAAAATCGGCTATGCCGCTGATTGGTCCGAGTATTTCGGATACCAGCGGCAGGATAGCTCAGGCGACCGGTTCTTTCACCTCGATCCGCTCTGGGCGGATGCCAATATCGATTTCATCGGGATCGACAACTACATGCCGCTGTCGGATTGGCGCGTTGGAACCACCCATGCCGATGCCGAAGCGGGCTGGGCGTCGATTTATGATCTTGAGTATCTCAAAGCGAATATTGAGGGTGGTGAGGGGTATGATTGGTATTACGCCTCCGACACAGCCCGTGATGCGCAAATCCGGACCACGATCACTGATGCCGAGCATGGTGAGCCTTGGATCTGGCGTTACAAAGACATTCGTAACTGGTGGCTAAACTTGCACTATGACCGGGTAGGCGGTGTGCGCGCGGCACAGCCCACGGCCTGGATTCCGGGCAGCAAGCCTGTGCGCTTTACGGAATATGGGTGTGCGGCGATTGATAAGGGCACGAACCACCCCAATCGGTTTATTGACGAGAAGTCGTCGGAGTCGCTTTTACCCGCGTTTTCAGAGGGTAAGCGGGATGAATTGATCCAGTTCCAGTACCTGAAAGCAGTATCCGACTACTGGAGCGCGGTTGAGAACAACCCTGTCTCCAAGGTCTATGGCGCGCCGATGATCGACATGGATCACGCCTATGTCTGGGCCTGGGACATGCGCCCCTATCCGCAGTTTCCTAACAACCAGGAGCTTTGGAGTGATGGCGCGAATTACACGCGCGGACACTGGATCAACGGGCGTGTTTCGGCGCGGTCCCTGGCATCCGTGGTCGGTGAGGTGTGCACGAGGGCCGGATTGGACAACGCGGATGTCACACAGCTTTACGGTCTTGTGCGCGGCTATAGCGTGGATCAAGTGGGCGAGGCGCGTGGGACATTGCAGCCTTTGACCCTGCGCTATGGCTTTGATGCAGTGGAGCGCGATGGCGTTTTGCAGTTCGTGATGCGCGATGGGACAGCGGATTATGAGATTGATCCCGATTTTCTCGTGCGCGACAGCGAAATGGACGGGTTGATAGAATATACGCGTGGCAGTGCGGTGGAACTGGCAGGCCGGGTGCGGCTGCGCTTTGTCGAGGCGGATGGCAGTTTTGATGTGGTCGCTGAAGAGGCGATCCTGCCGGATCAAGCCACGCATGCTGTGTCCACATCAGAGTTTCCGCTTGTGATGACGCGCGCCGAGGGGCGGCAAACGGTCGAACGCTGGCTGGCCGAGGCGCGCACGGCGAGTGACACGTTGCGTCTGACCCTGCCGCCGTCACAGATGTGTATCGGGGCGGGGGATGTGATTGTCATCCCCGAGGAGGGGGGTGAGGGACTCTACCGTGTGGACCGCACGGACCAGCTCTCAGGGGCTCAAAAGATTGAAGCGGTACGGGTCGAGGCGGATACCTATGAGGTAGGAGAGGTGCCGGACACCTCCGCGTCATTGCGGAGCTTTCAGCCTTCCAGTCTTGTCACGCCGCTTTTCCTCGATCTTCCTCTGCTCACCGGTGAGGAAACACCGCACAGCCCGCATGTGGCGGCATTTGGGTCGCCCTGGCCGGGCAACGTGGCTGTGTATGCCTCGGATGAGGATGCCAACTATGGTCTCAACACGCTGATTGAGGCGCAAAGCGCTGTGGGCGTTCTGGAAACCGCGCTGGAAACAGCACGTCCCGGGCTGATTGACCGAGGCGATGCGCTTCAGGTGCGGATGCTGAACGGTGCGTTGCAAAGCGTCAGCGACCTGGCGTTTCTGGGCGGTGCGAACCTGTGTGCCATTGGAGATGGCACACCTGATAGCTGGGAATTGGTGCAGTTTCGTGATGCGGAGCTGGTGGATACGGATACCTATCTTTTGTCGCATAGACTGCGGGGGCAGATGGGCACGGATGCCAATGCAGAATGGCAACCGGGCAGCTATCTTGTCCGTCTCGACGGCAGCGCGCGGCAGATTGAGATGGCTGAAGCCCGGCGCGGTTTGGCGCGGTACTACCGGATTGGACCTGCCACGCGCCCGGTGGACGATCCATCCTACAGCGCTGCTTTGCTGGCCTTTGACGGGCTGGGACTGCGGCCGCTCAGCCCGGTGCACCTGCGGCTGACTGGTGCGTCCGGTGCGGATCAAACACTCACCTGGGTGCGGCGCACGCGGATTGACGGGGACCGGTGGGATTCGCTTGAGGTGCCTTTGGGCGAAGAAAGCGAGAGCTATCTGGTGCGTGTGATGCAATCCGGCGCGGTGCAGCGCGAAGAGATCGTGAGCAGCCCGGAATGGACCTACACAGCGGCAGCACAGTCCGCAGATGGTTTGGTTGGCGATTTTCAAATCGACGTGGCGCAAATCTCGGCCAAGTTCGGGCCGGGGCGGTTTGCGACGCTGGATGTGCCGGGGCAAGTGGAATAAGCGGCTAACCGCGCGCGCAATCGACACATTTCAGCGCCGCTGGATCAAGCCGTAAACGCCTCTCTGCAATAAGTTCACCACAGTCGTCGCAGTAGCCGAATTCGCCCTCTTCCATGCGCGTCAGAGCTGCCAAAAGCCTGGTGCGCTCGACCTCTCGCCGAACCCCGGTGGCTTTGGCCATGGCCTGATTTTGCAGAGCATCCATGCGGCTTAGGCGGCCCACGGCCTGCTGATCCAGCTCAACCGTCGATTTGCCTGCCTCGCCAAGCGCATCTTCGTTGTCCAATTCGGTTAATCTGACCCCAATTAGCGCACGAAACTCTGCCAGTTGTGTTTCATCCATTTCCGTGACACCCCACATAACAGCTTTGCATTTTACCCCGGATGCCTATCTGGTATACATGAAAGCGTTGAGGAAGGAGCCGCATCATGGCCGAAACCCGTGCAAAACTTGCTGAACTGGACCCTGTTTGGGCCCGTATCATCTCGGAAGCAGATGCAGCCGTGCAGGATGAGCCGCTTCTGGGCGGATTGGTGCATAGCTCGATACTGCACCACAAATCTTTTGAATCTGCTCTGGCATATCGCATTTCGCTGAAGCTGGCTTCGAATGAGATGCCGGAACAGATCCTGCGTGAGATCTGCGATATGGCGTTTGCCGATGACAAAAGCCTGGGCCATGCGGCGCGCGCCGACATCGTCGCAGTGAATGACCGTGACCCGGCTTGCGACCGGTTCATCCTTCCGATGCTGTATTTCAAGGGTTTCCAGGCGGTGCAGGCCTATCGCGTTGCGCATTGGCTTTGGAACAATGACCGCAAGGATATGGCGCGGTTTTTCCAGATGCGATGCTCCGAGGTGTTCGGCGTTGACATTCACCCGGCTGCCAAGATTGGCAAGGGCATCATGATCGACCACGCCCATTCCATCGTGATTGGCGAAACTGCGGTTGTCGGAGACAATGTCTCAATGCTGCATTCCGTCACGCTGGGCGGCACCGGCTCCGATCAGGACACCATCACCAATCTTGGGATGGCGGTCTTCCTCTTCCTTGCCGGTG
>JBCAZO010000294.1:0-4151 GCA_038532975.1 Pseudomonadota bacterium | reverse complement strand
TCAGCTGCAGACACACCTGAAATCCGAAGCGGAGAAGCGATATTGTCGTAAACGCTCATTGAGGGGTAATTGATGAAGCTCACACCGATGTTGGACCGCAAGCCTTTGGAACTTTCCGGTGGGCAGCAGCAGCGTTGCGCATTGGCCCGGGCACTGGTCAAGGATGCTGGCTTGGTTCTTCTCGATGAACCATTGGCCAATCTTGACTACAAGCTGCGAGAAGAGTTGCGTGCAGAAATTCCCAAGATTTTCGAGGAATCCGGTGCGGTTTTTGTTTATGCGACGACCGAGCCGGAAGAAGCGCTTCTGCTCGGTGGGTCTACCGCAACGCTTTGGGAAGGAAGAGTGACGCAGTTTGGCGCCACACCGGATGTGTATCGTCAGCCGGTTGATGCAACCACAGCACGGGTCTTTAGCGACCCGCCGATGAATTTCCTGAAGATCAGTAAAACAGGCTCAAAGCTCATGTTTGGCGATGGCCAAACGGCCCCGGCGTCGGGCGCATTGGGGACTTTGGCGGATGGGCGTTATCTGGCCGGTTTCCGGCCGAACCATGTTGAGATCAAAAGCCATACTGCAGGTGCGATGTCATTTGAGACAAGTTTGGTTGTCACCGAGTTGACAGGCTCGGAAACCTTCGTCCACCTGGACCACCATGGCGAGCGTTGGGTTGGGTTATTACATGGTGTGCATGATCTGAAAATCGGATCATCGCTGCGCGTCTACCTTGACCCGAGCCATGTTTACATCTTCAGCGAAGACGGCGCATTGGTGGCCCCGGCGTCTTATGCGTTGGCGGCATAGGGGGCAGGGCATGGCAAAAATCACTTTGGACAATCTGGCGCATTCCTACTTCCCCAATCCTACATCCGAGGCGGATTTCGCACTCAAGGAATTGAACCACGACTGGGCAGATGGAGAAGCCTATGCGCTCTTAGGGGCGTCGGGCTGTGGCAAGACTACTTTGCTCAACATTATCTCGGGACTTCTAACGCCAAGCCAGGGGCGGATCCTGTTCAACGATGTGGATGTGACCGGTGCCTCGACCACGGATCGCAACATCGCGCAGGTGTTCCAGTTTCCGGTGGTCTACGACACGATGTCGGTGCGCGATAACCTTGCCTTTCCGTTGCGCAATCGTGGGGCAGACGCGGGGTATATTGCGACGCGCGTGCAAGAGATTGCTGCGATGATCGGGCTAGAGGAGACGCTGGATCGAAAAGCGCGAGGTTTGACAGCGGATGCCAAGCAGAAGATCAGCCTTGGGCGCGGGATGGTACGGGAAGACGTAAACGCGCTTCTCTTTGACGAGCCTCTGACCGTGATCGACCCGCATATGAAATGGGAACTGCGCACGCAACTCAAGCAGCTGCATCAGCAGTTCGGGCACACCATGATCTATGTGACCCATGACCAGACCGAGGCCCTGACTTTTGCCAACAAGGTAGTTGTGATGCATGACGGGCGCGTGGTGCAGATCGGCACGCCGCAAGAGCTGTTTGAGCGGCCCGAGCATACGTTCGTCGGCTACTTCATAGGCTCGCCGGGTATGAACCTTATCCCGGCGGACGTTGAAGGCAAAATGGCTAAGGTGCATGGCGCGACCCTATCCCTCTCGCGGGCCTATGGGGCGTTGTCGGGCAAGGTTGAGCTTGGTGTGCGGCCGGAGTTTGTTTCGCTGACCGAAGATGAGGGCCTGCCGGTCAAGGTGCGCCGGGTCGAGGATGTGGGGCGGCACAAGATCGTGCGCGCGGATCTCTTTGGTAGTGAGATCAACATCGTGGCAGGCGAAGACCAATCCATCTCGCCAGACATGACCCGTGTGGCGTTCGATCCGGAACGTGTGAACGTCTATGTTGATGACTGGCTGGCCAAAGGGGAGGCCGCGTAATGGAAAAGACCCCCAATCAGAAGGCCTGGTTCCTTGTGCTGCCGGTTCTGGTGCTGGTGGCGTTCTCGGCAGTGATCCCGCTTATGACGGTAGTCAACTACTCAGTGCAGGATACGTTCGGGAACAATCAGTTCTTCTGGGCGGGCCTGGAATGGTTCGAGGAGCTTCTGAATTCTGACCGCATGTGGGATGCGCTGGGCCGCCAGCTGATGTTCTCGGCGATCATTCTGGCAATCGAAATTCCGCTTGGCATTTTCGTGGCCCTTAACATGCCGAAGAAGGGCGTCTGGGTGACGGTCTGTCTGGTGCTTATGTCCCTGCCTTTGCTTATTCCTTGGAACGTGGTCGGTACTATCTGGCAGATTTTTGGCCGTGTCGATATTGGGCTTCTCGGATATACGCTTTCGTCGGTGGGTGTCGACTACAACTATACGCAAGACCCATTTGATGCCTGGGTAACTGTGATTGTCATGGATGTCTGGCATTGGACGTCACTGGTGGCGCTTCTGGCTTATGCCGGGCTGCAATCCATTCCGGACGCGTATTACCAGGCGGCCAAGATTGATCAGGCGTCGCGGTGGAAAGTGTTCCGCTATATCGAATTGCCCAAGATGGCTGGGGTCCTGATGATCGCTATTCTTCTGCGGTTCATGGACAGCTTCATGATCTACACCGAACCATTTGTCGTGACTGGAGGTGGGCCGGGGAGCGCCACGACCTTCCTCAGTATCGATCTTGTGAAGATGGCGTTGGGGCAGTTTGACCTTGGCCCGGCGGCGGCGTTCTCGATCATGTATTTCCTCGTGATCCTGCTCATCTCCTGGGTGTTCTACACCGTGATGACCAATCTTGACCGGCGGGAGGGTTGAGCGATGGCTGATACAACCGCACTTCAAACCCGGTCTTCGTCTATTCCGGCCATCAACTCGCGCGCTGTTGTGATGGGCCTTTACCTGATCTTCCTCATGCTGCCGATCTATTGGCTCTTGAACATGAGCCTGAAGACCAACACCGAGATCTTGAACACTTTCACACTTTGGCCGGACAATCCGACGCTCGACAATTACAAGACGATCCTGACCGATCCGGCATGGTACTCAGGCTATATCAATTCGCTGATCTATGTGGTGATCAACACGGTGATTTCCATTGCCGTCGCTTTGCCTGCCGCCTATGCCTTCTCGCGCTATAGCTTTATGGGCGATAAACATCTGTTCTTCTGGCTTTTGACGAACCGAATGGCGCCGCCTGCGGTGTTTGCGCTGCCGTTCTTTCAGCTTTACTCGTCGGTGGGGCTTTTCGATACGCATATCGCGGTGGCCTTGGCGCATTGCCTCTTCAACGTGCCTCTCGCGGTCTGGATCCTTGAGGGCTTCATGCGGGGTGTGCCGAAGGAGATTGATGAAACGGCCTATATCGACGGCTATTCATTCCCGCGGTTTTTCGTGAAGATCTTCATGCCGCTGATCGCTTCTGGGATCGGGGTCGCGGCGTTCTTCTGCTTCATGTTCTCTTGGGTTGAGTTGCTCCTCAGCCGAACATTGACCACCGTGGATGCCAAGCCGATTGCCGCCATCATGACCCGCACCCAAGGGGCCGCCGGCATCGACTGGGGTGTGCTGGCAGCGGCGGGGGTTCTGACCATCGTGCCGGGTGCGCTCGTGATCTATTTCGTGCGGAATTACATCGCCAAGGGCTTTGCCCTGGGGAGGGTGTGATGCTCCAATCAGAAATCATTACTCATTCCGAACAAGAAGCAGACCGCATTCTTTCCTGGCTTTGTGTAGAATGGGGCTTCTGCGATGCGAGGTACAAACCGATAGAACGCTATGTTGGAGTAACCGCAGAATCTTTTGCACGATTTGTGCTGGAAGATGAAGGAATGTCAGAAGACCGAAAGTGGAAGCGAGATATCTCCAGAAAAGTTCAGGAATTTCTTGTCGAAGAGAGGTTTTTGTAAAATGGACTGGATGGCATGGACATGGCCCACAGCCGCCTTCTTCGGCGTCATTGCGGCCCTTCTGATCACCTTCACGATACTTGCGATCAAGTTTCCCGAGACCCCTCGTGTGGGCATCCTGCGCATTGAAACCACGCGGGGCGACCGGCTTTTCATCACACTTTTGGGCTCGGCCTTTATCAATCTGGCCTGGCTGGGCCTTGTGGGGGCGTAAGGCGGCCCACTTGGGGGAGGGCCACCGGCGTTTTGGCAATCAGACCCATCGGAACACCGCAAGGGCATAGATCGCACAGACGATAA
>JBCAZO010000293.1:0-4153 GCA_038532975.1 Pseudomonadota bacterium | reverse complement strand
GCCCCGCGGGGACCTCTCTCTCTTTTGTTGGGATCTGTAACTGACCAACTGATTGTCTGAATTGAGAGAAATGATCGATAAGCCCTGCGGGCTTTAGCAAGATCTCGTGATGTGGCGCGGCCTCAGAGACAAGTCTGGCAGGAGCATCCTCACGCACCTCTGATGGTGCGTTACTCTTATGATCAATCGCGGAGCTTTGCCTGGCTTTCGGCTCACGAAGCGATAGTGCTTTCTCACGCGCTTGTAACCTCTGTTCACTTTCCCCCATTACGTTCTCCGTTGCGCGCGTTGGCATTTTCAGGGGAAGTGAATTGGGCTCGGCCTGGGGCGAATGCGATTCAAAAACAGCTGAGTATTGGGGCTGTTGAGCAGAGCTTGCAGCGTGGGCTTCACTAGGTTCACGCAAGATACTGCTGACTTCCTCCACGTCTGGCCTAAGGGTGGAAAACTCAAGCCTAGGCGAAGTCTCGGTTTCAATCTCCGTCTCAATCTCGCGAAACACAAAGCCTGACTTAAGCTCTTTTGGCTGAAGTTTGAGTTGCGAGTTTTCTTCGGGTTTGGGCGATTCTCGCATATCTGCCAGTTCAACGCCGGTTCGAATGGTTTTGGCGTCCTTGATGTCTACCTTGTCTTTATCAGAAAGGATCAGGCCAGTGTCTATGTCTTGGCCTAATGCATGTCCTTGCGCTCCAACCTCTGCTGCATAGCTGTTTGGGCGCTCCTGACTTTCTAATGTCGCAAGAACATCGCCGAATATATTTGGACCCTCATTCGCAGGAATTTCATTCCCGAGCATGACAACGGCGTCACCTTCGTTTGTGACAATGGTCTTTGCGTCAGGCCTTAACGGCAAAATGTCTGAACCTGTCTTCGTCAAAAGATGGTTCATCAAAATGTGCAACATGTCGGCCTCCGCGGATTTCTTCCTCAGCGCGGCCAACATCGCAAAACACAGTTACCAGTTCTTTACTGCTTTGCGATCAAATGCGGATCAGTTCCAAGCAATTCGAGTGAAATCTGTGACAGAAAATTTACAAGTTCAGCCTCTCACCAATAAGCCGCATACAGCGGCTACACGCATCGAAGAGGTCAAAATCGTCGCCGAAAAACTGGAGGCTACGTTTCTGGCCGAGATGTTGAAGGCCGCAGGATTTGGCGAGCAGGAAAACTCGTTTTCCGGCGGCTCTGGCGAAGATCAATTCGCCTCTTTTCATCGGCAGGTGATCGCAGACAAGATTGCAGCTACGGGCGGTTTGGGGCTTAGCGAGCATATCATGAGAGCACTGATGGAGACCGAGAATGGCGCATAATTCCACGCAAAACCTGTTTGACGAATTAGATGATCTGCTGGAGCGCGAACGAAACGCGCTACTTGAGGGTGATCTTGAGAAAATTGCGTTACTTTTGTCCGCCAAGGAAAACCTGATGGACAACGTGAGCGCCTTGGACAGTGCCAAGGTCGCGCCATTGAGAAACCTGCACGAAAAGGTTGCACGCAACCAGCTCTTGCTCGATGGTGCTTTGCAAGGGATTCGACGCGCGTCCATGCGACTGGCCGCCATACGTCATATCCGCCGCAATCTGGAAACCTACGGCGAAGACGGAAGAAAAAAAGTGATCGAAGGTGAAGTTGTGCGCAAAGTTGAAAAGCGCGCTTGAGCTGTATTTCCTCCAATTTTCACTAAATCCGCGACAGAAGATCGATTGAGTTTAGCACTCCTTTAGCACTTCCACGCCAAAACCCGACATGCGTCCGAAGACGGGTGGCGCGGGTCAGGTTGATTTCGTCCCGCACTGGTCAGAACGACATCAGAGGTTGCTCACATGTGGTGAGCACATTTTGCAAATGGCGCAAAAGCGCCGCAGGCTAAAGGAACAATTTTATGTCCAGCATTCTGACAAATAACAGCGCGATGGTTGCGCTTCAAACACTGCGCTCGATCAACAAGAACCTCGCAATGACGCAAAGCGAGATTTCCACAGGCAAAACCGTTGCATCAGCCAAAGATAACGCAGCCGTTTGGGCAATCTCAAAAGTGATGGAAGCCGACGTGAAAGGTTTTCAATCTATCTCGGACAGCCTTTCACTTGGTGAATCAACTGTTGCTGTTGCACAAAACGCGGCCGAGACGATCTCTGACCTTCTGACAGATATCAAAGGTAAGATCGTGAATGCACAGGAATCCAACGTAGATCGCAACAAGATTCAGGATGACATCAACGTCCTGCGCGATCAAATCACAGCAGTCGCCGGTGCAGCGCAGTTCAATGGTTTGAACCTGTTGTCAAACCGCGAAAACACTGCGGATACAGGGACCGTTCAAGTTCTGAGCTCGCTTGACCGTTCAAATGACGGTACAGTTGGCATCAGCTACATTGATGTGTCGAAGAACGATCTGGGGCTTGAAGTGGCTGATTATACCGCTGGCACTGCAACAGCTGCGGGTTCTGGTGGATCAATCAGCGGCGCGTTGGATGCGGCGTCTGCTGTTGCCTTGACAGGCGCTGCGACGCCACCCACACAAACACTTGTAATTGACACTGTCGCGGCTGGTACAGCGGTACAAGTGAATATCTCCGCTGCAGCTGGTACGGTTGGAGCGGCATTTAACGATGCAACTCGAGACGTGGCCTATGTTGCGCGTGATGGTGATACCCAAGCTGACGTGGCCAATGCATTGGCCGATGCATTCAATGCACGTGTCTCTGCCGCGATTGATGATGGCACGCTTGCTTCAACATCTACAATTGCCGCAGCTGTGACAGTGGCAGGCACGGGCGTAGCAACAATCACCTTCACTGGTGAGACCGGCACAGGCAACAACTTCTCCTTACAAGCTGTGGAGACCGTTGGCGTGACCCAAGGTGGTGGTCTTGAAGACCTGGCCGATATCGACGTGACCACGGATGCGGGTGCTGAAAGTGCTTTGGAAGATATTGAAGGTCTAATCCAGACAGCCATTGATGCAGCCGCTGATTTTGGCTCGGTGCGGGGTCGGATTGAAACTCAATCGGAGTTCATTTCCAACCTCACCGACTCGCTGAAATCAGGTATTGGTGCCTTGGTGGATGCCGATATGGAAGCTGCATCAGCACGTCTCCAAGCGCTGCAGGTTCAGCAACAGCTGGGTGTGCAGGCACTCTCAATCGCCAATAGTGCGCCGCAAACCATCCTGTCCCTCTTCAGAGGTTAAAACATAGTTGGGGCGTCCATGTGGCGCCCCAGTTATGACGACGGAACCATAACAGAATAATTTCCTGAGGAAGGACGAGCTGTGAACGCTACCTTACAGGCGCAAAATGCGTATCGCGACCAAACTCAATCGGTCAAAACCCACAAGGAAACAGAGTTCGATGCATTTGCTCGCATCACCAGTCGTTTAAAGCGCGCCGCTTCATTGGGCAAAAATGGGTTCAAAGAGCTGGCCTCTGCCTTGCATGATAATCGCCGTTTGTGGACCTTACTGGCCAGTGATGTCGCCAGCCAGTCGAACGCCTTGTCGCCCGAATTGCGGGCAAGAATACTCTATCTTTCAGAATTTATACGCCAGCACAGCACGCAGGTTCTCAAACAGACTGAGTCTGTCGACCCGCTGATTGAGATCAACACAGCAATCATGCGCGGTCTGCGCAACGGAGGGCAAATGTCATGACTGGATTGGTTTTAAAGCTTGGCCCAAAAGAACGTGTTTTGGTGAATGGGGCTGTTGTGGAGAATGGCGACCGCCGGTCGCGTTTATCGATTTTGACGCCAAACGCAAATGTTCTCCGTCTTAAAGATGCAATTCATCCGGATGCAGCCACAACGCCCGTACGGCGGGTTTGTTACGCGGTGCAATTGGTATTGAGCGGTGACAGCAATGCCGCCGAGACACGTTTGTCGCTGATGCGGCGGATCGAAGAGTTGGGCCAGGTGTTTCTGGATTCTGAGAGCCAAACCTGGCTCAAACGCGCCACAGAAGCACTGTTGGAAGATCACCACTATCAATGTCTGAAGGCCTTACGCATGCTTTTGCCGCGCGAAAATCAACTTCTTGCGCGTGGAGCAGCCTAGTGTTTCAACCAGTCGTCCCTCTATCAGGCGATTTGTCGAACGCATTAGTCTGGCGCTCCAGGGTGTTTTGTAAAAACACCCATCCACTTACACCTGATA
>JBCAZO010000292.1:0-4162 GCA_038532975.1 Pseudomonadota bacterium | reverse complement strand
ATTGCGTCAGCGCATCGACCCATTTGGCACCTGCTGGACTGTAAGCCGCTTCAGTCAGCACAGTGCCGAGCAGATGTGGGCTCATGTCCAGCGCTCGGATGAGGCCAGCCAGAGGCGCGCGCAACCTATCGTCGGGAATGGTCACTGTTCCCAGCCGAGATCCTGCTGTGTTGAAGGTTTTCGACGCAGAGGTCAGCATGATCAGGCGGGGTAAAATGTCCGGCGCGGCGACTGGCAAAGGCATGTGTTCTTGCCCCGGAAAAACCAGGTCATGATGAATTTCGTCCGAGATAAGGATCAGGTTGTGCCGCAGACAGAAATCAGCGAGTTCCTTCAGTTCGTCGCGTGTCCAGATACGGCCAGCTGGGTTATGCGGAGAACAAAAAAGGACGATTTTTTCGCGCCCTGAAAGCTGGGTTTCAAGCGTCTCGAGATCCATGTAATATACGCCATCACGGATCACCAACGGGCTTTCCTTTAAGGTGCGCCCGGACTTTTTAACTTTTGCCGTAAACTCGTGGTATACCGGCGTGAAAATAACAACTTCATCTTCAGGATCACTATAGGCTTGCAGACAAAGCCCGATCGCATTGCCTAACCCATAAGTCGACATCATGGTGCTTGGGTCTGCGTCCCATCCATGCCGGGTTTTCATCCACCAGGCCACCGCCTCCTTCATCTTGGCATCGCCTGTGAAATACCCGTAATTTGCCTTGTCCAGCAAACCGCGAACTGCGTCCTGAAGAAACTCACCGGCACGAAAATCCATGTCCGCAACCCACATCGGAATCCCATCTTTGGGCGACACGCCATAGAGCGCTTCCATCTTGTCCCATTTGCTGCAGTCCGTGCCGCGGCGGTCGATCAACTCGTCAAAATTCATCAGGGTCTCCGGAGAGGCTTGTTTGTGGTGATTGGCGCAAGCTATGGCGTTGCAGGCGCGCGTGCAATCGCCTAAATGAACGTCCATGTTACGACCTATTGTCCTCCACCCTGATCCTCGGCTTAAAAAGCATTGCGACCCGGTCGCCGACCTTAGCGATGAGCTGCGCGACCTGGCGGATGATATGCTTGAGACAATGTATGATGCGCCCGGCATTGGCCTTGCCGCGCCGCAGGTGGGCATTCTCAGCCGGCTAATCGTGCTAGACTGCGCAAAGGACGAAGAGGTCGATGTCGATCCCCGCCCTCTGGTGATGTTCAATCCTGAAATCGTTGCGTCATCGGATGAGAAAAATGTCTACGAAGAAGGCTGCCTGTCGATCCCCGACCAATTTGCCGAAGTTACCCGGCCAAAGGTTGTGGATGTGTCCTGGATCGACCGCGACGGCAACGCGCAATCCGAGACCTTCGATGGGCTTTGGGCCACTTGTGTTCAACATGAGATTGATCACCTTAACGGCAAGCTCTTCATCGATTACTTGGGCCCGATCAAACGTCAGATGATCACGCGCAAAATGCAAAAGCTGAAGCGCGAACAGGCGCGCGGGTAGCACGGCGTGCCGACACGGCCATATGTCCCCTGGCCGGACAAGCGGCTTCAGACAGCGGCCGCACCCGTGGAGGAGATCACTGACGACATCCGCACGATCTGGGAGGATATGATCGAGACGATGGATACCATGCCAGGTGTCGGTCTTGCGGCACCGCAGATCGGGGTCATGCTGCGCCTTGCGGTGGTGGATGCCAGTGACGAACGCGGCCAGGCAGTTCGTCTGGCCAACCCCGAAATCCTGCATGCCAGCGTCGAGCTGCGCGACCACGAGGAGGCCAGTCCAAACCTGCCGGGTGTTTATGCCAAAATCACCCGTCCGCGCGCCGTAACCGTGCGGTTCCTGAACGCAACCGGTGAGACGGAAGATCGTGACTTTGTTGGCCTCTGGGCCACCAGCGTGCAGCATCAGATCGATCATCTCGAGGGCCGGATGTATTTTGACCGGCTGAGCAAGATAAAACGCGATATGCTGCTGAAAAAGGCGCGCAAACGGATGGGCAAATGAACGGCAATCCACAGCGCATCATTTTCATGGGAACGCCAGATTTCTCGGTACCGGTGCTCGATGCTCTGGTCACGGCGGGCCATGAGATCGTCGCGGTCTATTGCCAACCCCCGCGCCCGGCAGGTCGAGGAAAGAAAGACCGTCCCAGCCCGGTACAGGCGCGCGCCGAGGCGTTGGGATTGAACGTGCGCCATCCTGTCAGCCTGAAGAATGAAGCCGAGCAAGTGGAATTTGCCGCGCTGAATGCTGATGTTGCCGTGGTTGTGGCCTACGGGCTGATCCTGCCACAGGCGATCCTGGATGCTCCAAAAAGAGGTTGTCTTAACATCCACGCCAGCCTCCTGCCGCGCTGGCGTGGGGCGGCGCCCATTCATCGCGCGATCATGGCCGGAGATACCGAGACGGGCGTGTGCATCATGCAGATGGAGGCCGGGCTCGATACAGGTCCGGTTCTTTTGCGGGAAATCACCGAGATTGGGGCCGAGGAAACCACCGGACAGTTGCACAACCGGTTGTCCGAAATGGGGGCCGCAGCGATTGTAGAGGCGCTTGCGCAGATTGATGACCTGACGTCCGAGCCACAGGGCGAAAGCGGCATCTCCTATGCCGAAAAGATCAACAAATCCGAGTCGCGCATCGACTGGGCCTGGCGTGCCGCAGAGGTGGATCGGCATATTCGGGGTCTGTCTCCTTTCCCTGGAGCCTGGTGCGATGTGAAGGGACAGCGCCTCAAATTTCTTGCATCGCGCGTTGCCCGTGGGTGTGGCGCGCCGGGTGAAATCCTGAACGACACGCTGACTGTCGCTTGCGGGCAGGGCGCGGTGCAAATTCTGCGTCTGCAACGAGCGGGCAAAGGCCCGCAGGATCGCGACACCTTTTTACGCGGCTTCCCCTTGCCCAAAGGCACGCGGCTCTGACACGCCCGATCCTGCTTCTTTCTTGTCCCAAATACCCTGCAATGCTTGCCTTAACGCGTCAAAGCCGCCAGCATGGCGAAAATCCTGAAACATGAGGGTGAGCAGATGTTTTTACAGCTTTTCGGCACGGTCGTGATTGCCGGGATCGTGGGCTATGTCAGCGAAAAAAGCGGTTTCACCCGCAATGGATACCTGCAATCCATCATCATCTGTGTAGGCGGGGCATTTCTGTTTTACTTTGTGCGCATAATGTTCGGGCTTCGTTTTGGGTCAGCCGGACTTGATGCAATCCTGTCCTCAATCGGGGCTTTGATCATCGTGCCGACGCATTGGCGCAAAGGGAGATAGGGTTATGGGACTGATTTATCTTGTGATCGTCGGTGCCGTGGCGGGGTATTTCGCCACGCGCATGATGCGGATTGAGGCCAATCCGGCGGTCACTATTGCCATCGGTGTGGCTGGGGCTCTGGTGGGTGGCTTTATCCTGCAAGGCGCCCTGGCGGTGCTTGGTCTTTTGGGTGGGATCATCGGCGCGGTAATTGGCGCCTTTGTGGTGATCTGGATTTATCAGGCATTGCAGAAGCGCAAGTAAGCGCGCGTGTCAGCGGCGGGTTATGAGTATTTTTCGAACAGTGTAAGCCGTGATTATTTTTCCGGCTTGAAGGGCGCCATCCCTGTCCGCGCCAGTTCGTCAGCGCGTTCGTTTTCCGGGTGTCCCGCATGGCCTTTCACCCATTCCCAAGTCACGTCATGGCGTGCCGCGGCTTCATCCAGACGCTGCCAAAGCTCGACATTTTTTACCGGCTTTTTGTTGGACGTTTTCCAACCATTTCGCTTCCACCCATAGATCCATCCCGTCACGCCGTTCTTCACATAGGCGCTGTCAGTGATGATAGTGATGGAGGATGGCTTGGAGAGTGCCTCAAGCGCGTTAATAGCGGCAAGCAACTCCATTCGATTGTTGGTGGTATTCGCCTCGCCGCCTTGCAACTCGCGCTCTTTGACAACTGCCTCACCGTCCTTGGCCTGCATCAGCACGCCCCAGCCGCCCGGACCGGGATTGCCCGAACAGGCCCCATCGGTATAGGCGAAAAGCTCAAGCATCGGATCTTGCAAGCATAGTGACCCAAGGGGCGACGGTGCCATCGAGGCCAGGGCTCGCGCCTGTACGAGTGTCAAAAGGCGTCAGGCCGGCATCTTCTAAAAGCCCGCTCAACTCGTTCGCGGTGACGTAGGTATAGCGCC
>JBCAZO010000291.1:0-4170 GCA_038532975.1 Pseudomonadota bacterium | reverse complement strand
GCTGGCCATCGCGTGGCTCGCCATACCAATTTTCATTGCGGGTTGCGAACATGGTGCCAGCGTCGCGGCTGGTTCCGCAGGGCAGAGCCGAACACACCCGATGCCCCGGCCCCGGCGGGCTAACGCAACGTCTTTTTCCCAAAGGCGGGCCGGGCCTGATAGTCTGGCCCGCAATGGGAGGCCAAGACATGCCAGACAAAACGGGTATTGCGATCATCGGGGGTGGTCTTTCCGGTCTCGTTACCGCATTTGAGGCCACTAAACGCGGACGCAAGGTCATCGTGATTGATCAGGAAGGGCCACAATCTCTGGGCGGTCAGGCCTTCTGGTCGCTGGGTGGCCTCTTTATGATCGACACCCCGGAACAGCGGCGTATGGGCATCCGGGACAGCCGCGATCTGGCAGAGCAAGATTGGCTGGGCAGTGCAGGTTTTGACCGCGCCGAGGATGCGATGCCAAAGGCCTGGGCCAGCGCCTATCTCGACTTTGCCGCAGGCCCGATGCGCGGCTATCTGCAACAGATCGGTATGCGCTGGTTTCCCGTGGTCGGCTGGGCCGAACGGGGTGGTGGTCTCGCGAATGGGCACGGCAACTCTGTGCCTCGTTTTCACATCACATGGGGCACCGGCGAGGGCATTATTGCCCCCTTTGTGCGTCTAGCCCAAGAGGCAAAAGATGCTGGTCAACTTCACTTCGCGTTTCGACACCGTGTGACCGGGCTTGTTGTGACCAATGGCAGGGTCACAGGTGTGCAAGGTGAAGTGTTGGCTGAGGATATAGCCCTTCGCGGGGCATCTACCACTCGTGAAGCCACAGGAGCTTTCGAGATTGAAGTAGAGAGCGTGATCGTTGCCTCAGGCGGCATTGGCGGGAATCATGACAAGGTGCGCGTTCTTTGGCCCACAGAACGACTTGGCCCCGCACCCAAACACATGGTGTCGGGCGTACCCGACTATGTAGACGGACAGATGCATGACATCGCCAAAGCCACTGGGGCCGATGCCATCAACGAAGACCGCATGTGGCACTATTGCGAAGGTGTGCAGAACTGGGATCCGATCTGGCCCAAACATGGCATTCGCATTCTCCCCGGCCCGTCTTCGATGTGGTTCGATGCACTCGGCAACCGGATGGAGGCCCCTTGCCTGCCCGGCTTCGACACGTTGGCTACATTGCGCCGCATCCTGTCCACAGGCCACTGCCACAGCTGGTTTATCCTGACGCAAAAGATCATCGAAAAGGAATTCGCACTATCAGGCAGCGAGCAAAATCCGGACTTGACCTCGGGCAAGTGGAGTGCCGTGCTGAAAGAGCGTTTGGGCAAGGGCGCTACACGTGCCGTAGAAGCCTTCAAAGACCACGGTGCTGACTTTGTTGTTGCCCAGACACTGGATGCGCTCGTGGATGGCATGAACAAAATCACACCTGAAACGCCTTTGGACCGTCAACATCTTCATGCCCAAATCGCCGCCCGTGATGCACAGCTGAACAATCCTTTCGCCAAGGATGCTCAGATCATCGCGATCCGTCAGGCCCGCGCCTATCGTGGGGACAAACTTATTCGCACGGCCAAGCCTCATGCCATTCTGGACCCTGAGAACGGACCGTTAATCGCCGTGCGGCTGAATATTCTGACCCGCAAATCTCTGGGCGGATTGCATACTGATCTGGCGGGCCGTGCATTGCGTCCTGATGGATCAGTCTTTGATGGCCTTTATGCGGCTGGTGAAGTCGCAGGTTTTGGCGGAGGCGGGTATCATGGTTACAATGCGCTTGAGGGCACATTCCTGGGCGGATGCATCTTTTCCGGTCTCAAGGCTGGCGAAAACGCCTGACGTTCGGATTGACAAATCCCCTTGGTCCGGGCGCTAGTACCGCATGACTTTGCATGACCACCTGAAAAGATTTCCACGCGCTCGGATGGGCCATTTGCCAACGCCGCTTGAATCAATGCCCAACCTGAGCGAGCTCACAGGCATCGACCTCTGGGTCAAACGCGATGACTGCACCGGCGTGGGCTTTGGTGGCAACAAAGTGCGTCAGCTTGAATTCTATCTTGGGAAGGCGCAAGCCGAAGGCGCGACGCAAATTCTGATCACCGGGGCGATACAGTCGAATTTTGTGCGGACGGCAGCTGCAATGGCAGCACGTCTTGGCATTGGGTGCCACATACAATTGGAAGACCGTGTGCCGGGCAAAAACGAGACATACCGAGAGAATGGCAATGTGTTACTGGACCGATTGCTTGGTGCCACTCTGCATAGCTATCCCGAAGGCGAGGATGAGGCGGGGGCAGATGCCCAGCTACGCATGATCGCCCAAGATCTGAGCAAAGCGGGTGAGCATCCTTTTATTGTACCGCTGTCTGCGGATCAGCCACCCACCGGGGCGTTGGGCTATGCAAATGCGGCGATCGAGCTGCAGTCACAGGCCATGCACTTCGATGAGATTTTCCTGGCTTCCGGCTCTGCCATCACGCATTGCGGCCTGCTGTTTGGTCTGCGCGCGCTAGGCGATAAAACACCTGTGACCGGAATTTGTGTGCGCCGAAACGCCGATGTGCAAACGGACCGTGTCACGCGACGCATACAGGATCTGGCGGATCTGATTGGCATGCAAAACCCTGCGTCGCCCGAAGACATCCGCCTCGACGACAGCGCCTTTGCGCCGGGTTATGGCCAGCTTTCCGACCCTTTGGTGTCCGCCATGCAGCTCACAGCACGCACCGAAGGGCTGATCCTTGATCCGGTTTACACCGGCAAGGTCATGGCCGGTCTTCTCGCTCAGAAGGACCAGCTGGCAGGCAAACGTGTCCTCTTCTGGCATACGGGCGGGCAACCGGCGCTCTTTGCCTATGCTGATCTCTTGTCCACCCAACTCAAATGATCGTCGTTATCGGACTGATCATAGCCTTTGTCCTGATTGTTCTTTTTGCCAATCGCCGGACGCGCTCGTGCCGATGGCGGGCGGTACGCTCAGGCGATCAAGACGGCCAAAGCCTTTACCGCTGTTCCGCTTGCGGGGCCGAGGTCTTTACATCCGACGGCAAAGTACCGTCAGATTGCCACGCGTTTTCCAAGAGGTGATCCGTCCATGACCCAGCCCCCCGATGCCGATGCGCGCCGCGCTGTCAAACCGGTGATCTGTTATCCCAACGACACACTGCCAGAACCCGATTTGGCGCTCTACGAAGCCGCGCGCGCCGGGGCCTCCAAGATTGCCGAAGTGATCGCCCCACCCCGTGACGCCGCCTGCTTTCGCGCCGCTGCCGGGCAATTCTTTCGCATCACAAGTGTCGATGGTCCCCAAGTGGGTGATCTGAATCTGTGGAACGCCAACGATCTGAGCGAGCGGTTTTACTCTGGCAAAAGCCGTGCCCTGCATGGCACACACCTGACCACTGGGGAACGCATGTGGTCAAGCTTTCCGCATTTGCGCCCTATGGCAACGATCACCGAAGACACTCTGAGCTGGTACGGTATCGACACATATGGCGGCTCGGTGCATGACGTGATTGGCACGCGCTGCGATCCTTACACCGGGAATCTACTGGCCGGATCGCAGTATCATCATTGCTGCCATTCCAACCTCACGCGGGCCTTGGCGGATGAGCTGGGCGTGTCTCTGTCCAACGCCGAGCCACATGTGCATGACGTCCTCAACGTTTTCATGTGCACCGGCTTCACCCGCGACACGGGCCAGTATTTCATGAAGTCCAGCCCGGTGCGTCCAGGCGACTACATCGAATTCTTCGCCGAAATCGATATCCTCGGCGCACTCAGCGCCTGTCCTGGTGGTGATTGTTCCTCAGAACATTCCAGCGACACAGCGGCATGCTATCCTCTCAAGATTGAGATCTATGCCCCGCAAGCTGGCGCGCTGGACGGATGGCAGAGCCCAGATGTCAACGGCTATGACCGCAGCCACGGGCGTTAAAGCGAAAGGACATTCTGATGGGCCAGGACGAACTCCCCGACAACCAAGCCGACCGCGTGGATTGGGTCATCCGAGCACCCAACAATCAGGAGCTGCGCCGTCGCTATGACATTTGGGCGGCCCAATATGACGACGATGTGGGATCAGTTGACGACTACCTAGCTCCACTAGAACTGGCCAAAACAGCGGCCCGACATCTCACAGCCGACATGCCAATCATTGATGCAGGTGCCG
>JBCAZO010000290.1:0-4172 GCA_038532975.1 Pseudomonadota bacterium | reverse complement strand
GATCGTCAGCTGGGTCGGCATCCGAACGCCTTGGCAACGGTCGCTGTCCTTATGGTGATGTTTGCCCTGTTTCCTGGTCTGCCGTTCGTCCCTTTTAGCGTCGGCGCGGGAGCTTTGGCGTTGGCCGCGTTTCTAATAAAGCGACGCGCCCGCGCAGAAAATGATAAACTGATCGACGACCCGATGGAACCGGTTGAGCAGCAGGAAAAGTCACTCGGCGACTTGCTGGAACTGGATGACATTCACGTCGAGTTCTCACCCGACCTGGTTAACATGGTGCTTGATGCAGGCACGGGTCTTGACGCTCGCATCGCGAACATGAGAACGCACGTCGCCACTGCGTATGGCCTTATACTGCCGGAGATACGTCTGACCGATCAGCCGGGGCTTCCCTACGGCACCTACATTCTGCGCATTCAGGGTGTCGAGCAAGCCCGTGCGAAACTGGATGCCGATCGTGTTCTAGCAATTGGGGCAGAAGACAAGACGGGTCTGCCCGCTGGCGAAGATACCCTCGAGCCGGTTTATGGTGCACCAGCGCGGTGGATCGATCAGGCCGATCAGGAAAAGGCGGTGCTGGGTGGTGGAACGATCGTAACGCCGGCAGAAGTGCTGGCGACGCACCTTTTGGAGACGATAAAAGGAAACTTTGCGCGTCTTCTGACGCTCAAGTCGCTCCGTCGCCTTCTCAACGAGATGACCAATATTACCGATCCTGTACGGGCAGAGGCAAACCGCAAACTGCTTGATGAGTTGATCCCCGACCGCGTCCCCCTGGATGTTTTGCATGCCGTTTTGCGTCTGCTTCTTGAGGAGCAGGTCTCAATTAGAAATCTGCCGCTGATCTTGGAGGCGACGGCCGAGGCGCGCGCGCAGAATGCCATGCCCGAGGCCATCTGCGAGCACGTCCGCCAGAGACTGGGTTTTCAGCTTGTGGCAGAACTCAAGCGGCCCGATGGGACGCTTCCCCTCATTCAACTCGCCCCGGAATGGGAAGAGCGGTTTGGGAGCTATCAGGTTGATGCCGATCGGGGCCTCGATATCGCACTGCCGCCGGATCTCTTTAACCAACTCGGTGAAAATATTGCGTTGAAACTCCGAGACACGAGCGAAACGGGTACCTTCGCGGCCGTTGTGACGAATACGCGGCGTCGGCGCTTTCTTAAGACAATGATGCGGGCGCGCGGCATCGAAAATCCCGTCTTGTCATTCGAAGAAATTGGCCTCGATGCACGGCCAGCGTTGGTTGGCGTTGTGGCCGCCTGATGCAGGGTCTTGCTGATTTGATCGGTATTTTGAACAGCCAAATCTGGCTCTATTTCATCGTATTTCTCAGGGTCGGGGCCGCTGTGTCGCTTCTGCCGGGCATAAACGAGAGCCAGATCCCAATGCAGATCAAGTTGGGAGCGGCAGTTGCCTTCACGTTCGTAGTGTTCCCAGCGGTGCCTGACATCGATCTCCGCCCGGATTTTGGCGCGGCGGTTCTGGTCCTCGCGACTGAGGTTCTTGCCGGTGTCGTTCTGGGTCTTGGGATCAGAATGTTTGTTCTTGCCTTGCAGACGGCGGGGGCGATCGCGGCGCAGGCGACCTCCCTTTCCCAGATCCTTGGCGGTGCGGTCGCTGAACCAGTTGCGGCTATCGGACAGATACTGACGGTCGGCGGGATCGCACTTGCAATCCTGTTGGGACTGCATGTCAAATTCGCTCAGCTCGTCATCTTTTCTTATACGATCCTACAACCTGGTGCCTTCGTTTTTGGATCGGATTTGGCCGAATGGGGTGTCGATCAGGTAGCGACGGCATTCTCACTCGCGTTCTCGCTTGCCGCGCCGTTTGTTATTCTGTCGGTTCTGTACAACCTCGCTCTCGGCGCGATTAACAAGGCAATGCCCCAACTGATGGTCGCCTTCGTCGGTGCTCCTGTCATAACGGCAGGGGGCTTGATACTGCTTATGCTGGCTTCGCCGATCATGCTGACATTCTGGATCATGTCCTTCGACCTCTTTCTTGCAGATCCGTTTGGCGCCCGGCGATGAGTCAGGATGAAGAAGCAGACAAGTCGTTTGAGCCGACCCAAAAAAAGTTGGATGATGCCCGGAAAAAGGGCGAAATCCCCAGATCAACCGATCTGCAGGCCGCGGCTGTTTATGCCGGGCTGACACTTACACTTCTTGCATTCG
The DNA here is from genome assembly GCA_038532975.1 of Pseudomonadota bacterium. Taxonomy (GTDB): domain Bacteria; phylum Pseudomonadota; class Alphaproteobacteria; order Rhodobacterales; family Rhodobacteraceae; genus Roseovarius. The sequence goes on along the minus strand of JBCAZO010000290.1, from coordinate 1,992 downwards.
GGGCCGACCAGCTCATCCAACTCGGCTCTGGCATGATGAGCATCCTCGAAAACGCGACCGTCTTGGCAGACGACGTGTTTTCCGGAGGTGCGGTCGGCATCACGGGCCTGATCCTGTTCGACGCCATCGATCACACGGCGGGCCTCTTTCTGGGACCAGCGCTGATGGTGGTTGCTGTTGTCGCTGTTCAACGGGGGTTCGTTTTCGCACCGACGAAGCTCGAGCCAAAGCTTTCGCGCATCTCTATTCTCCAAAATGCAAAGCAAAAATTTGGCAGGAATGGGCTTTTCGAGTTCGCAAAAAGCTTCACGAAGTTACTCGTCTATTCCCTCGTTCTATCAATCTTCCTCCGATCTAACATCGAAGAAATTGTGGTTTCGATACAGACGGGTCCGACGGCTTCTATTCGGTTTCTAGCTGAGCTTTGCTCGAAATTTCTCATAATCGTAGTGCTTGTCGCTATCATAATCGGCGCGATCGACTACATGTGGCAACACGCCGAGCATCTGCGCAAAAACCGGATGTCGCGCAAAGAGATCATGGACGAAACCAAAGATGCTGAGGGCGACCCGCATCTCAAGCAAGAGCGGCGAAGCCGCGCGCAGGCCATCGCTGCGGCGCAGATGATGGTCGACGTCCCCAATGCCGATGTCATCATCGTCAACCCGACCCACTATGCGGTGGCATTGAAATGGCAACGGGAACCTGGAACGGCACCCGTCTGTGTCGCGAAAGGTGTCGATGAGATCGCGCACAAGATCAGGGAGATCGCGAACGAGGCCGCCGTGCCAATTCATAGCGATCCACCAACGGCGCGAGCGGTGCACGAGTTGGTCGATGTCGGCGAAGAAATTCGGGCAGAGCACTATCAGGCGGTCGCCGCTGCAATTCGGTTTGCTGATCTTATGCGCGAAAAAGTGCGTAGAGGGGTTTGAATTTGGAGAAGTTACTCGCGATCAAAGGACTTGCGGCCCTGCAGTTCGAGAATGCTCAATCCAAGATCAAGGGGATCATGGACGAAGAGCAACGGTTAAGGGCGCAGTTGGCAAAGCTCGACCGACACGCGGCCGTCGTGCTGATGCATGAGCCAGAGCAGGGTACGATGCGCGCTCTTGGGGCAGATATCGCTTGGCTGCATTGGCTGGACAGGTCGCGCACTTCGCTCAACACCCGACTTGCGCAAGTTCTTGCCCGGAAAGAGCAGTACATGGCTGAGCTCCGGCGTCTGCGAGGTCGCAAAGAGGTTGCCCAGAAGCTCGTGGACGAGACCAGCCTCAGCAATCGAAAGAAAGCGGCCAAGCGCCTACTTGACGACGCGGTTCAACGAGTAGTGCGTTTCTGATCGTCAGTAATCCTGCCGGGCGATATCGAGAATAAGCACATCCGCGATCACATCACCCAGATCGCGCTGCGCAATTTCCAGCAGCGCGCGGCGCAAAATATCTAAGTTGTTTGCATCGGTGAACTCTCCGTCGAAGCCACCGACATTCGCATGATCAAATAATATTCGAAGAAATGAATCTCTTAGCTTTGGTTCTTTCAAATATATTTTCTCTTTATTTCCGGCCATGACCTCGATGCTCAAGGAAAGAACGATAAGGGCTGAAACGCGCTCTTTTTTGACAATAGGCACAACAAATTGATTGCTCAACTTCATATACTCATAGTCAGCTGAGGCTTCTTCCTCTTTCGTTTTCGCTTTCTTCTTTTGTTCTTTGGAGGCCTCTTCGGTGGCCGCCTCAGGGACGGGTTCGGGTGCCGGACGCAAGAAAACTCCAGCACCGACGCCCGCGCCGGCCCCAATAAGCAAAAGAATAAGCGGCAGTAACTTCTTCACGGTTTCGGTCTCCTAGAACGGCAGAACAGAGTCGAGAACTTGCTGACCTATCCGCGGCTGTTGGACATCGGTGATTTGGCCACGCCCTCCGTAGGACACTCGCGCCGAGGCGATTTTGTCATAGGTGATTTCGTTCTGCCGCGAGATGTCTTCCG
>JBCAZO010000289.1:0-4177 GCA_038532975.1 Pseudomonadota bacterium | reverse complement strand
AATAGCCCGTGCCGTTCCAGCTGCCACGCTCTTCGCCGCGGGTATGGACGAGGAAGTTGAAGATGTATTCCGAGTCGTATGTCGGAACACCCCAGCCCAGCATGTAGAAATCCGTTTCATCATTCTGGATGAGCGGGAAGTGCTGCGCCTTGGGCTTCGCGTCAAGGTTCACGGTCACACCGATCTGCGCCAGCATGCCAACAGCCGCCTGACAGATGGCTTCGTCGTTGACGTAGCGGTCATTCGGGCAGTCAAGCTGGATCGAGAATCCATCCGCATAACCTGCCTCTGCCATCAATGCCTTGGCACCCTCAACATCGGTGGTCGAACTGGCATCCATATCAGCGTCCCAGCCATTGACGAAGGGCGGTGCGATCATGCCCGCAGGCTGTGATTGCTCACGCATCACGACCTTCTTGATGGCATCGCGATTGATCGCCATCGACATCGCCCGGCGCACGCGCACATCCGCCAGCGGGTTCTTGCCTTCGACATTGTCGTTGCGGATGTCTTCGTCACCCATGTTCATGCCAAAGAAAATGACCCGGTTTTGCGGGGCAGTTTTCACGACAAGGCCCGCCGTATCCGCCACGCGGCCAAGGTCCTGAACCGGCACGTCCTGAATGAAGTCCACCTCGCCCGATAGCAAAGCCGCCACACGAGTCGCTGCGTTCTGAATAGGGGTGTAGACGATCTCGGTCACATCAAGCTGGAACTCATCTTTGCCCCAGTAATTCTCATTGGCCGACAGAACGGTTTTCACATCCGGTTCACGGCTGACGACCTGGAATGGCCCAGTGCCGTTTGTGTTGGTCGAGGCAAAGGTTGTCTCACCTCCAGCGATGTCCTGTACCGCCGTGGCGTTGTTCGCTTCGGTCCAGGTCTTGTCCATCATAAAGAGGTTGGTGAGGTTCGCCGGCAGAATAGGGTTTGGCCCATTGGTGACAAACTCAACCGTGTGATCGTCCACTGCGCGCACCTCGGTGATTGACGTAAGCAGCTCTTTCATGGCCGAGTTTTCGGACTGCGCGCGGTTGATCGAAAACACCACGTCTTCTGCGGTAAAGTCAGAACCATCGTGATAGGTCACACCTTGGCGCAGGTTGAACACCCAGACATTCGGGTCCCCTTCTTTCGGCGCCCAATCCGTGGCCAATGCGGCCTGGAATGCGCCGGAGTGGTCGCGAATGATCAAAGGCTCATAAATCTGATGCGCCAGAGTATGTGTCGGCCCCTCGTTCTGGGCATGTGGATCCAGCGTCAGCGAGTCGCCCGCGCGTGCCCAGCGCAGTGTCTCTGCCGAAGCGCCTGCCGCCGTTGTTGCCAATAGCAATGCGGCAAGAATGGTTTTCTTTTTCATGATTGTCTCCCTGATTGCGCCCCGGCCCAGGCATGTCCGGAGCTATCCCATGACAATATCCAAAGCATCACCGGCTGCAAGAAACTTCGACTCTGGGTTGCGCGAGGTAAAGGGTTGGTTGCCAGGTATGGGCACCTGTTCCTGCTGGCAATTGGCAGATATCGAAAGGCCCGTAGCCTAAGCGTCAAGTGTTAAAGTCACCCGGTCGCCTGCGAAATAGGTCCGTCCGTATTCCACCGGTCGTCCGTTCATATCGACATTCACCCCTGTGGAACGCAGCAGTGGATCACCCTCACGCAGCTGAAGGTGCAAGGCCTGAGTGGCGTCGGCCAGAACCGCTGTCAGCCTGGTCGAAGCGCGCGTGTAGTCGGTCACACCAGATGCGGCCAGAGCTTCGGTTACACCGCGGGAGTCCAGCAAGGCCGTTTCGATGCCCGGTAGGCGTGACATCGGAAACAGGCTTTCGAATACAGCAATGGGTTGCCCATCCGACAGAGACAGCCCGTGATAGGAACAGACCAGATCACCGGGGCTCACCTCAAGTGCCTGCGCCTCGCCCAGTGAAACTGCGCGCGTCTCAATATGCATCAGGCGCTTCTCCGGTGCATGCCCTGCCGCGAGCAAGCCTTCATGAAACCGCACGCGCTTGCCAATCGGGTAGTCGGTCGGCCTTGCGGCGACAAAGGCCCCCGATCCGCGCCTGGTGCGCACTAGCCCATCTTCGACGAGCTTGGACAAGGCATGGCGTACCGTATGGCGATTAACCCCGAACCTCTCGGCCAGTGCCGCCTCGGTCGGAAGCTTGTTGCCGGGGGTGTATCGACCTTCGGAGATGTCGCTTCGAAGCGCAGTAGCGATGGCCAGCCAAATTGGCGTGCGGGATCGGCGAGGGGAAGGGGCGTCATGCAAAATTCACAAAACTCCACTGTCGAATCATGAATGATCTGTTATGATATGTATAGTTGTATAGAAATTGCTTGAGTTGTCGAGATGAAACCAGCAACACAGCAAAAATTGGATCGCCAAGCCTGGCTTAGCCTTCTGGCAAAAGCACCTGAGGGGCGTGTCCCAGAGTTACTTGAAGCCACAATGGAACGCCCGAATTTCACCTGGCTGCGACGCCCTGAAATTGGCAGCGTCATGGTACAAGGCCGCGCAGGCGCCACTGGCGCGCCGTTTAATCTGGGCGAGATGACAGTCACGCGCGGCAGCCTGCAATTACAGAGTGGCGAGATCGGGCACGCCTATCTGCAAGGGCGGCGCAAAGCCTGCACCGAGGCGGCGGCACTCGTCGACGCCCTGTTGCAAACATCCAAAGCCGACGAGATTCGCGCGGCTGTTCTTGTTCCGCTGGAGGAAGAGCGCACGCAATTCCGCCAAACCCGCGCCGCCAAGGCCGCCGCCACCAAGGTTGATTTCTTCACCATGGTCAGAGGAGACGACTGATGCAGGTGCAAACGCTTCAGGGTGGGTTTGCAGACCCTGCGATAGAGGCTGCCAATGCCTTTCGCGCCTTGATGGAGGCCATGGCACGCCCCGGCCGGGTTTATGAGGTCACAGGGGCCACAGCCCCCGCACCGATGTCACAGGCCATGGCCGTGACCCTGCTCACGCTCTGCGACACTGACACGCCCATCTATCTGGCTGGGGCGCTTGAGACACCCGAGGTGCAGGCCTGGATCGCCTTTCACACCGGCGCTCCAACCGTTGGTCCGTCTCACGCGATGTTTGCCTTTGGCCAATGGGACGCGCTTCAACCGCTCTCGCAATTCCCGAGAGGCACGGCGAAGTATCCCGACCGTTCTGCCACGTTGGTTGTGGAAATACCCGCGTTGGAACAAACGGGCGCAACTCTTACAGGACCGGGAATTGAAACGTCGACATCCCTGTCTTTGCCCGAAACGGACGCATTTCGCGTCAATGCGGCGCTTTTTCCATGTGGTGTTGATTTCATTTTCACCTGCGGTCATCGCCTCGCAGCCTTGCCCAGAACGACAGAGGTGACGTGATGTATGTCGCAGTCAAAGGCGGTGAGCGTGCCATTGAAAATGCCCATGACTGGCTCGCAGAAGAGCGCCGGGGCGATCTTGCGGTAGAGGAGCTGTCCATCGCGCAAATCCGCGAACAGCTTAGCCTTGCTGTGAACCGGGTTATGGCCGAGGGGTCGCTCTATGACCCGGACCTGGCGGCCCTTGCGATCAAACAGGCGAGGGGCGATCTCATCGAGGCGATTTTCCTGATCCGTGCCTACCGCACCACCCTGCCGCGGTTTGGCGCGTCCAGACCTGTCGCGACACAGGACATGGCCTGCGACCGGCGCATCTCGGCCACGTTCAAGGATGTACCGGGTGGTCAGGTGCTGGGGCCGACTTTCGACTACACCCATCGCTTGTTAGACTTCAAACTTGCCGCCGAGGGCGCGCCCATCAAAGCCCCGGAACGGCAAGCAGAAGACACGTCCGTGCCGCATGTGACCGAATTCCTGAACCGTGAGGGGTTAATCGAAGAAGCCCATCCCGACGATACGCCGCCCCCTGATCTGACGCGAGAGCCGCTCGAAACGCCAGCCGACCGCGCCTTGCGACTGCAGGCTCTGACGCGGTCCGATGAGGGTTTCACACTTGGCCTCGCCTATTCAACGCAGCGCGGCTATGCCCGCAACCACGCCTTCGTGGGCGAGTTGCGCATCGGGTTAGTGCCGGTTGAAATGGAGATACCCGAGCTGGGCTTCGCCGTCGAAATCGGAGAAATCTCCCTGACTGAATGCGAAACCGTCAATCAGTTCAAAGGCTCCAAATCAGAGCCGCCCCAGTTCAC
>JBCAZO010000288.1:0-4198 GCA_038532975.1 Pseudomonadota bacterium | reverse complement strand
ATCAGCCTCTGCTGATGAACAAATCCACCTTCGAAGGGCTGACAGCGGAGCAGCAAGAAGCGCTTTTGGCGGCGGCGGAAAAGGCAGAAGCGTTCTATCTAGCAGAAGCGAAGAAACAGGATGCCGCGTCGGTCAAGGTCTTTGAGGACAACGGCATCGAGATCGCACAAATGTCGGCAGAAGACTTCGCAGCATGGCGCGCTCTGGCAAAGGAGACGTCCTACAAGCTCTTTGTCGAAGAAGTTCCGGACGGGCAGGCATTGCTCGATATGGCTCTCGCGGTCGAGTAACTCTCTCGCGGCGACCGCAGAACGCGGCGGTCGCCGACTTCCCGAATTCCACCTAATCCGGAAGGAAAGCTGACATGGCTGGCCAAAGCTCAGCCGTGACCTCGCGCAAGGGGGACAACCTGTTTTTGCGCGCCGTTGCGGCCCTGTCTACCCTCGCTGGTTGGTGTTCTGCGGCCATGATCGTAGCTGCCGTCGCCATTACCTGCCAAATGATCTTTGTGCGGTTCGTCCTGAACCAGTCCACCGTCTGGCAGACCGAAGCGGTCATCTATCTCGCGATTGGTGCTACGCTGGTTGGGCTGCCTTATGTTCAACGTTTGCGCGGGCATGTGAATGTCGATCTTATCCCGCTCGCGCTGTCCAGAACCGCGCGCTACTACATGTATTTGATGACCATGTCGCTTTCGATCGTTATGGTCGCGATCGTCCTGTTTTACGGGTACGAGCACTGGCATCTCACCTACGAGCGAAACTGGAAATCAGATACCGTCTGGGGTGTCAGGCTCTGGATTCCCTATCTTTCAATTCCGATCGGGTTTGGCCTGTTCCTGTTGCAACTGATTGCGGACCTTGTCGCGGTCCTTCTGAAAGTCGACACGCCGTTTGGTCTGGAGGACGTGTAATGGACCCAATCCTGCTGGGCGGCATCGTCGCTGTCGCAACCATCCTTGTCCTCTTTTCCGGCGTGTCGGTCGCACTTGGGCTTCTGATTGTCTCGACCGGGTTTCTGCTGATCTTCGACGGGCTGCGCTCGCTTGAGCTGATCCCCGAAATCCTCTTTGGCAAGCTCGACAACTTTGCCCTTCTGGCGATCCCGATGTTCATCATCATGGGCTCATCCATTGCCTCAACACGGGCCGGTGCCGACCTGTACGAAGCGCTGGAACGCTGGCTGACGCGGCTGCCCGGTGGCCTCGTCATTTCCAACCTCGGGGCCTGCGCGCTGTTCTCGGCCATGTCGGGATCCTCGCCTGCAACCTGCGCGGCCATCGGCAAGATGGGCATCCCCGAGATGCGCAAGCGTGGCTATCCTGATGCTGTCGCGGCAGGGTCCATCGCGGCGGGTGGCACCTTGGGCATTCTGATCCCGCCATCGGTGACAATGATCGTCTACGGTATCGCAACCGAGACCTCGATTGGCCGTCTCTTCCTCGCGGGCGTTCTGCCCGGGCTTTTGCTGGTTGTACTGTTCATGGCCTGGTCGCTTTATTCGACCTGGCGGTCTGGGGACAAACGGCTGCTGACCGCAGGGACCTATACCTGGAAACAGAAGGTCGAGATCCTGCCGCGTGTTCTGCCGTTTCTCGCGATCATCATCGGCGTCCTCTATGCCATGTATGGTGGCATCGCGACACCGTCCGAGACAGCGGCCGTCGGTGCGCTGCTGTGCCTGTTGATCGCAATGGTCATCTACAGACTTTGGAACCCCAAAGATCTGTGGCTCGTGCTGCGCGACAGCACCAAGGAAAGCGTGATGATCATGTTCATCATTGCAGCCGCCGGGGTGTTCTCTTACATGCTGTCGAGCCTGTTCATCACCCAGGCGATTGCTGAATGGATCGGCACGCTGGATGTGAACCGCTGGGTGCTGATGACATTCGTCATGCTGTTCCTGCTGGTTGCCGGGTTCTTTCTGCCCCCCGTGGCCGTGATCCTGATGGCCGCGCCGATCCTGCTGCCGATCATCACCACGGCCGGGTTCGATCCGATCTGGTTTGCGGTTGTCCTCACGATCAACATGGAGATCGGGTTGATATCGCCGCCGGTGGGCCTGAACCTCTACGTGATCAACGGCATCGCGCCGGACATCTCTCTCAAGACCATTCTGAAGGGGTCGCTGCCTTACGTGGCCTGCATGGTGATCGCCATCGTCCTTCTGTGTTTCTTCCCGGCCATCGCGACATGGTTGCCTGATGTCATCATGGGAGAGGCGGTATGAGCTACTTCGGCGAGCTGATCTCGACTGTATTCGAGCGGCGCTATCAAAAGGCGCTCTCGGCTGAGGTCGATGGCAGGACCACATCGGAACTCTGTGAAGCTTTGCTGAGCAGTCATGGGGAGGTGTCGGGCGTCACTCTGGCGCGCAACATACTCGATCGTTTTGGGGCAATGAACACAGAGGAAAAAACCGCGTTCTTTGAGTTTATGACACATGACCTTGAGATCGATCCCGATGACGTCATCCACGCGCTGAACGCCTACAAGGAAAAACCGAGCAAGGGCACCTATCGTACCTTTGCCGCAGCCTGCGAGCCTCGACGTCAGGAGTTGGCAAGGCGCCTCAATCAGGTTCCCGGTGCAACTGGGCAGTTGGTACAGATGCGCAAGGAACTGTTGGGCTTGATGAAAGAACGGCCTGATCTGGAGCCGCTGGACGTGGACTTCACGCATTTGTTTGCGTCTTGGTTCAACCGGGGTTTTCTGGTTCTGCGCCCGATTGACTGGTCCAGCCCCGCAGACATCCTTGAAAAGATCATTGCCTATGAGGCGGTGCATGAAATTGACAGCTGGGATGACCTGCGGCGCAGGCTGAAGCCGACCGACAGGCGCTGCTTTGGGTTCTTTCATCCCTCGATGGCCGATGAGCCCCTGATCTTCGTTGAAGTTGCTTTGACAAAAGGTGTGCCCAGTTCGGTCCAGGACTTGCTGGCGGATGAACGCGAAGAGATCGAAGCGGAAGATGCCGACACAGCCGTTTTCTATTCGATTTCGAATTGCCAGTCCGGACTTGCGGGCATATCCTTCGGCAATTCGCTTATCAAACAAGTTGTGTCTGACCTGTCGAAAGACCTGCCCGGTATTTCGACATTTGTAACGCTGTCCCCGATTCCGAGATTGACCAAATGGTTGGGCCGCACCGACCTGGACGTTCTCAAAGAGGCGGACAACCAGGCTTTGGCCGCGTACTATTTGCTTGAGGCAAAGAGATCAGACGGTATGCCATTTGACCCAGTGGCGAGGTTCCATCTCGGCAATGGTGCAATGATTCATGCTGTGCACGCCGAAGCTGATGTGTCGCCAAACGGGCGCAAGCAATCGAACGGAACAATGGTCAACTACCTCTACGACCTCTCCCAGATTTCACAAAACCACGAGAAATTCGTGGGTGAACAGACCGTTGTCGCATCCGCGGCAGTGAAAGCGCTAAGCCGATCGGTAGCCCCCAAAGGCCAAGGAGATTGATCATGGCAAACCCCTTGTTTGATGCACTTTTCGGGCGGCACCAGGGCAAGGCGACCCCTTTCCTCGAGGCGGCGGATGGCACTGTCATCACACATGGCAAATACCTTGAACTTGCCGCGCAGTATGCGCATGCGTTCGCCGGGCTCGGCGTCAAGCCAGGCGACCGTGTTGCTGTGCAGGTCGGAAAATCTCCTCAAGCGTTGGCCGTATATGCGGCCTGTGTCCAGGCCGGCATCGTGTTGTTACCCCTAAATACTGCCTACACGCCCGATGAAGTCTCTTACTTTGTTGAGAACAGCGGCGCGCGCGTCATCCTTTGTGACGGCAAACGATCCGAGGCGCTCTTGCCAATCGCGCAGGCGACGGGCGCAAATACCGAAACGATGAATGAGGATGGCAGCGGCAGTTTTGCTAAGCACGCTGAGGCCATGCCCTCCACTTTTCCAACCGTGACGCGATCAGAAGATGATCTGGCTGCGCTCCTATACACGTCGGGTACAACCGGGCGATCCAAAGGTGCGATGCTGACACAAGGCAATTTGCTTTCAAACTGTCAGGCATTGACGCGTGAATGGGAGTTCACATCTGATGATGTGCTGCTCCATGCACTGCCGATTTTTCATACGCATGGGCTGTTTGTCGCAACCAACATTGCATTACTCGCGGGCAGCAGGATTGTCTTCATGCCGAGGTTCGATCTGGACGTGATCATCGAACAGATGCCG
>JBCAZO010000287.1:0-4198 GCA_038532975.1 Pseudomonadota bacterium | reverse complement strand
GTCCCATGTAAACCGTGCCATGCCCTGGGAGTTGTTCGCCGATAACGGCAGAGATCAAACCTGCGGTCAGCATCCCATGTGCAATGCGACCCTCAAAGATCGTATCACGGGCGTAGTCATTATCCATATGCACCGGATTGAAGTCGGTCGAGACCTCGGCAAACATCTGGATATCTTCGTCGGTCACAACCTTTTGCAGGCTGCGCACCATGCCCATTTCAATTTCTTCGATTGTGATCGTGCCACGGGGCATGTTGTCCAACATGATATCCTCCAGAAACAGGTGCGCGGGTAATAATCGCTACGTATTAAAGTCTACAGATGCAACTTTATTACTTTGCAAGCGCAGAAAATCAAGTCTTTTCTGCTTACCGCAACCGCCCAATCGCGAATTTTGGAGATATGTTTTCTTTTTGCAAATAGGTGGTTAACGCCTCTGGTTCCGGATCATCTTTGGTTTTCGTCTCAACCGCTGCCAACCCGCCTGAAATAAAGAGCGAATCAATGTCTTCACCCATCGCCCCACGAATATCGGTGATCGCCCCGTCGCCAATCGCCAGAATATGCGCGTCATCCACAAGCTGGTCGATCTCGGCCAGCCTACGCCGGGCCAGATCATAGATCGGCGGATGCGGCTTGCCGAAATAGAGGCTCTCGCCCCCCATTTCCCTATAGAGCCGCGCCAGAGCGCCCGCGCACCATTCCCGCACTTCACCGCGATCCACCACGATATCCGGGTTCGCACAAAGAAGCTTCAGTCCCTTTTGCTTGGCATAGAGAAAATCAGCCCGGTTCACGTCCGGATCTGCCAAGGGATCGAACGGCCCGCAGCACACGATCCCTTCGGCCTCTTTGAGATCAACCAATTCCACCCGAACGGGATCCTCAATAAGCCTGATAGGCTGGAAAAACCCCTCATCGCGCGCCCATTCCCCCATGAACCAGACCTTTTGGCCCACAGCCCCCCGCGCCATGGCAGAGCGCGCGCTGTCACCAGAAGTCGCAATCGTGTCCCAGCAATCGCGCGGCACGTTGAACTGCCCAAGTTGCGCCTCGACACCCGCACGAGGCTTGGGCGAATTCGTGACCAAAACCACCGTCCCGCCGCCGGCGCGATAGGCGCGCAAAGCATCCACAGCCTCGGGAAACGCCGTCACGCCGTTGTGCACACAGCCCCAGAGATCGACAAAAAGCGCTTTGTAAGGGGCGGATATCTCCGACAGGGACGAAATGATACGGGTCATATGCACGGGCCTTTGCAATCAGGAACGCGGCAAGCTATGCCAGCGCTACCCTCACTTGGCCACCCCGATCCGCTTCTTTCTTGTTGAAAATACCCAATAAACCCGGCCAATGGGCCTGCGGTCCGGGTACAAATCAATGAACCGTCACAGGTTCCAGATCATTTTGACGGGCCAACACAAAGGCCATCGCGCGGTCCTTGACCAAGGCAAGGCGTTCCCCCTCGGAACTATGCACAGCGTACAGCGTCTCAAGATCGCCAACCTGTTCCTGTAGCTCGCGCGGAAGCTCGTTCACCTTAACTTCGCGCACATAGACGATGGCCCGGTCTGTCTCGGCTCCGAAATCATATTGCGTATCCATGCTCTTACCCTTTCTTAATATTGATCTTTTGCACCACGGTCTCGGGCTGCGCACGGGTCAGATCCACATGCAGCAGGCCGTTCTCCATGATGGCGTCCCCAACCTCAACGCCATCTGCGAGCACGAAACTGCGCTGAAACTGACGCGCGGCGATGCCGCGATGAAGAAAGACGCGTCCATCGCTGTCGTCGCGCTGTCGGCCACGAATGACCAGCTGACGGTCCTCCAGCGTGATCGCCAGATCAGTCTCGGCAAATCCGGCAACGGCCAACGAAATGCGATAGGACGTTTGCGAGGTCTGCTCGATATTGAAGGGCGGGTAGCCTTCATTGCCGGATTTCGCGCTGCGTTCCAGCAATTGTTCAAGCTGCTCAAACCCAAGCATATAAGGGTGCGACCCCAGGGTAAGCTTCGTCATGGGCGTGTCCTTATCCATAAAAGCGACAGTCCGTTGCGTCAGTCCCGATGCGGCAACTGACCTTAAAAATATGGGTGTGGCGCCCATGATGTGCAAGTGCTTTGCGAAATTGTGGAAACGGGCTATTCTCAATGTCTCGATTTTAAGAGGAATCGGGCAAAAATGAACGTCTACGACGATCTGTCCATGAAATCAGATGAGGTTTTGCGCGTGGAACTGGCCGAGTTCCAACGCCAGCACCGTGATTTGGACGAAGCCATCAAAGCGCTTGAGGACAAAGGCACGGGTGACAGGTTCACCATCAAACGCCTCAAACAGCAGAAATTGCGCCTCAAGGACCGGATCACCTGGATCGAAGACCGGCTGACACCTGACATTATTGCGTAACGCCGCGCGATCGGTATAGTGCGCGCTTCCTGAGACGAGGGCGTGATATGGGCAAGCCGAATGTGGGCATCATCATGGGCAGTCAATCCGACTGGGCCACGATGAAACATGCTGCTGATATTCTTGATGAATTGGGCGTGGCCTATGAGACCAAGATCGTCTCAGCGCATCGTACGCCAGACCGGCTGTGGGAGTATGGCAAAACCGCCGCGGACCGCGGTCTGAAAGTGATCATCGCCGGGGCAGGGGGCGCTGCGCATCTGCCTGGCATGATGGCCTCCAAAACACGCGTCCCCGTGGTTGGCGTTCCGGTTCAGACCAAGGCGCTTGCCGGTGTCGATAGCCTCTATTCGATTGTTCAAATGCCCAAGGGCTTTCCCGTAGCCACTATGGCCATTGGTGAGGCGGGTGCGGCCAATGCGGGCCTTATGGCGGCGGGAATTCTCGCCACGGGTGATGAAGCGCTTGCAAAACGGATTGATGACTGGCGTGCTGCGCTTTCTGCCTCGATCCCAGAGGAACCCCAAGATGATTGAGTCGCTGCCGCAGGGCGCGGTGATCGGCATTCTGGGCGGCGGACAACTGGGTCGCATGCTCTCGGTCGCAGCGTCTCGCCTCGGGTTCAAGACCTGCATCTACGAGCCTGGCAGCGATTGCCCTGCAAGCCACGTGTCGAACTACCATTTTCAGAAGCCTTACGAGGATGAAGCCGCCCTGCGTGAGTTTGCCGAGGCGGTTGACATCATCACCTATGAGTTTGAAAACATCCCCACATCCGCCCTTGACGTGCTGGACGGCCTCAAACCCATTCGCCCGGGCCGCGAAGCGCTGCGCGTCAGCCAGGACCGTCTGACCGAGAAAGATTTTCTCACTGGTCTAGGCCTCAAAACCGCGCCCTATGCCAATATCACTGACGCCGCCAGCCTCTACGCAGCGCTGGAAGATATCGGCACCCCCTCCATCCTGAAAACCCGCCGCTTTGGCTATGATGGCAAAGGACAGGCTCGGATCATGCAGGCCTCCTATGCCGACGCCGCCCTCAGCGACATGTCCGGCGCGCCTGCGATTCTCGAAGGCTTTGTCGATTTCACCCACGAAGTGTCAGTCATCGGCGCACGAGGCACAGACGGGCAGGTGGCCTGTTTCGACCCTGGCGAAAACGTCCACGAGGGCGGCATCCTGCGCACCACGACCCTGCCTGCGAACCTTAGTGCGACCCAACGCACCGATGCCGTCTTGCTCACGGGTCAAATCCTTAACGCGCTCGACTATGTGGGCGTCATGGGCGTGGAGCTTTTCGTGACGTCCACAGGTCTCATCGTCAACGAAATCGCCCCGCGCGTGCACAACTCCGGCCACTGGACGCAGCAGGGCTGCAGTGTGGACCAGTTCGAACAGCACATCCGCGCCGTCGCTGGCTGGCCGCTGGGCGATGGCAGCCGTTATGCCGATGTGGTGATGGAGAACCTCATCGGTGATGATATGGACAGGGTGCCGGAACTGGCGAAAGACCTGAACGTCTCGATCCACCTCTACGGCAAGGCCGAGGTGAAGGCAGGCCGCAAGATGGGGCATGTGAATAGGGTTATACGCCCAAGCTGAGCCAAAATCTTCAAAAGATTTTGGCCCGTTTTCCTTTCAAGAAAACGCCTACGGTTCTAAGAGCGCCGGTTCACCGGCGCTCTCTGAAAGTAGTCGTCCCGTTGGCTGCCATCAAACCGGCCCGTCCGCAAACGCCGGCCGAGCAACAGCCTGGCTGGGTCAAGAACCCGATCGACAACTTCATCC
>JBCAZO010000286.1:0-4225 GCA_038532975.1 Pseudomonadota bacterium | reverse complement strand
AGCACAAATGCGCCAAGCGCAAGCATTCCAGCCCCCAGAACAAGCGAGAGAACCTTAAGCCCAAAGCTTGCGCCAACTGGAAGAACGCCGAGCACAGTCCCCAAAACCGTGTCACCGAAGAGACCGCCAAGCCCGAAACTATGCGTCGCGGCCCATGTCCCATTTGGAGTCAGAGATGACGCATAAAGCGCGAGAACGGCAATCCAGATTGGCGCAAAGATCAAACGCCCAATGGCGCGGTCTTCTCCGCGATGCAGGGCAAAGCGCGCACCCCAAACACCCAACACAATGGCCAGCCCCCAGGCACCCCAGCCGACAATCATGAACAAGGGGGCTGCAATCGACGCCCCGATGCGGCCCAGCATATTTTGAACAGGCGCATCCGTCGCCGACATCCAGCTTGGGTCATCGGGATAGTAAGACCCGATTAACATCGCCGCCATGACCCCAAGACCCAACAAGGCCAGACCCAAAAGCTCTTTGCCTCTTTTCTCGATGGCCTCTGCCATCGTGCTGTCCAAAAGGGGATCGCGTCCGCGTGTCTGAAATGCCATGTTTGCCTCGTCCTCGTTATCTGTAAAGGCAGTCGCGCAGCCGTGTCAGGCCGTGCGCCACCTCGTCTTTTGGGGCCACCATAGCGGCCCGGATATACTGTTTGCCCGGATTGCCACCCGGAGCATCCTGGCTCAGATAAGCGCCGGGTAGCACCCGAACGCCGGTTTCTGTCCAGAGTTTCAATGCCGCCTCTTCGCCGTCCTCAACAGGCAGCCAAAGGAAAAACCCTGCTTGGGGCGAGCGATAGCCCGGAACATCGCCCAGGATGTCATCCGCAACGGTGTATTTCTCTTGGTAGAGCCTGCGGTTTTCCTCAACATGTGCCTCATCGGCCCATACGCGTGCCGCTGCGCGTTGCAGCGGGTTGGGCAAGGGCGCGCCCGCGTAAGACCGCAAGAGCCGGATGCGTTTGGTGCTTTCCGGCCCAGTCGCCGCAAACCCACACCGCATTCCCGCCAGGTTGGAGCGTTTGGACAGGCTGTTGAACACAACAACGCGTTCAGGGTCCGCGCCCATCTGATCCGCAACTTCAAGCGCGCCAGTGGGCGGCGTGTCTCGGTAGATCTCGGAATAACACTCATCCGCGAAAATCTTGAAGTCGTATTTTTCCGCCAAAGCCAGGAGGTTACGCCAGTAATCGGCGCTGGCCACAGCCCCCTGCGGATTTGACGGTGAACACATATAGGCCACGGCCACACGGTTCAGAACATCCTTTGGCAGGCTCTCGAAATCCGGCAGAAAGCCTGTTTCAGCGGATGTCGGCAGAAACATCGGCTCGGCCCCGACGCTCAGAGCCGCGACCATATAGCATTGGTAAAACGGGTTCGGCAGAAGAATGATCGGCGTCTTGCCACCCTTGGTTTCGGGGCAAAGCGCCATCATCGCGTTGTAGAGCCCTTCTCGGGTTCCGTTCAGCGCCATGATGTTCTGATCAGGGTCCAGGGTCACGCCAAAACGCCGCGCGATCCAGTCGCACATGGCCCCATTTAACTCGGGAAGGCCCTCATTTTGCGGGTATTTGCGGAATTCGCCCGCATGTTCGGCAATGGCGTCGCTAACCCAGTCCGGAAAGGCATGCTGCGGCTCGCCGATGGTCATATGCACAGCTTCGCCGCCTGCTGGATGCGCATCAAGCAAGCTCCGCAGACGCGGAAACGCATATTCCGGAAGGTTCGAAAACCGCTCGGGGAACATCAAGACTGCCTCAGTTTTACGGGATCATAGGTGCCCCGCTTGAGGTGAATCTACAAAAGCGCGCGGAGTCCGTCCAGCAAAACTCCGGGTCTATGCGCGAAAATGTGGCATTTTTGGCAGTTACTTAGCTTCGGGACTCGTGAAACTGTGCAACGCTTCTGACAGCGCGTCGATCTCTCGACCCAGAGGGCGATCACAACCAAGCGGTGCAACATGGTGGCGGACACGGGCATGCCAGTCTCGCATCAGGCCCCCAAGTTCTTGGGAGTTTTCCCTTAAATCAACACCTTGCGCAGCGATCACCAGTTCAGTCGCAGACAGTTTTGCAGCCATTTCAACACCCCGCGACAACGCCTTGAGTGTGGCAGGTCCCGCACTGAGCGCATCTTCGACACCGCGCGCATTTATGCTGGGCCAAACCGGCACGGGCTGTGCGGCTTGTGTTATTTCTGCCGCCAGGGCCTCGACCACTTTCAACAGTGGCGCAAAACCATTTGACCCGCTGTCTGGCTTGGCGAGGAAAAGCGGCAAACCGGTGAGCTCTGGCTCCATCATGCGCGCGATGCGGGCGACCTGCCCCATGGCCACATGTTGCCAAGCACGGCTCACGCCCTCGGCGGCAAGCGCCAGTTCAGTGGTGTGGTAACCACCGCAGGACAGGATGTCTTCGTCTTCACTCAGGGTTATGGGGTTGTCGCTGGACCCGTTCAGCTCGATCTCAACGATCTGCCGCAGATGCGACAACGCTGTGTCCAGACCGCCGTGAATTTGGGGAATGTTGCGAAAGGACAGCGGGTCCTGGAGCCGCCTTGCTGCTCCCGGTTCCCAAAGAGAACTGCCGTCCAATAGCCTTCGCAAATGTGCCGCGGCTTTGTGCTGCCCCGGCAATGGCTTGACCGCGAGTGTGCGATCTTCAAACGGCCCGAGGTTGGCGCGGAACGCTTCCAGAGAAAGGGCTGCAGCGGCCTGTGTGGCGCTGTAAACCCGCGTGGCTTTAGCAAGGGTCATCGCCGCGAGTGCCGCAGAATACCCACTGTGATTGGCGAGCGCCAAGCCATCGCGCGGGGCCGGATCAAGCGGCGCAAGACCAACGTCTTGTAAGGATTCGCGAGAGGGCCGAACACCTTCATTGCCGCGCATTTCGCCCTCGCCCAGCAAGGCGCGCCCCATCGCGGCGTTGATCACCAGATCACCCGCACCAATGGACCCCAACGACCCAACCACCGGCGTCAGTCCTTTATTGATCACTTTCGCCAAAAACTCTGCCACCTCGGGACGCGCGCCACTATGACCCAAGAGCATCGTATTGAGCCGCACGATCAGGGCGGCGCGCACCGTCTCCGGCGGTAGCGGCGCGCCCATGTCCTGCGCCCTGCCCTCTAGCGTCTGGCGTGAGAAGTTGGCCAAGGTGTCCGCATCCAACACTTCTGTGGCCCGCGCGCCCAGCCCGGTTGTCACCCCATAGACCGGCGTGCCCTCGGCGACGGCGCGGTCAACCAAAGCGCGCGCTTCAGCCATGCGCGCAAGGCCCTCTTCGCCGATCTCAACTTTGCAAAGCCCATGCGCGGCGATCTCCAGCGCCTCGGGCGACAGCCCCTGACCAGAAAGACGCAGCGGTCGCATCCCTTAGCCCAGCGCCAGTTCTGCGGCCCGCGCCACGCGCAGCAGATGCTCTTCCTCAAACGGTTTGCCTAAGAGCATCAAACCACAGCTTGGCACAGCTGTCGGCAAGGACACCGCACACAGGCCCATCAAGTTGGCGATGCGCGTGTTGCGCAGGGATAGAAGGTTTTCAGTGACGTAATACTCTTCATCCGTCATGAGCCGCTCGACATTTGGCGGCAAGATGGGAGCGGTGGGCGCAAGAACTGCATCGAAACCTGCGACGCGTTTGTTCCAAGCGTCTCGCAACGCGTCCAGCTTGCGCCAGGCGGCAACGTAGTCAGCCGCACGAAACTCTTTGCCCGACCGGAAACGCTCCAAAATCGGGGCAAACATCTTGTCGGGGCTGGCTTCGATCACATCGCCCCAGGTGCCATAGGCCTCTGAGGTGAAGAGCACGCCAGACATTGGCATCGCCTCGGCCACTTCGGGCGCTTCGATGGGTTCAACGCTGGCACCTGCATCCCGAAGCCGGGCAACCGCGTCTTCGAACCCCTTAAGCGGCGCATCGCGCACATCGTCCATCGCAACGGTCTGCAGAACAGCGAACCGCATCCCCTGCAACGAAACACCTTGCAAATCTGCGGCCTTGCCGCCCTCTAGCGCTGCCAGCATCAACGCACAGTCGTCAACCGAGCGCGACAAAGGTCCAACCGTGTCAAACCGCGCGCAGAGCGGCACAGCGCCTTCCAACGACAAACGTCCGGAGGTGGTTTTCAAGCCCACCAGATCATTCCAGGCCGAAGGAATGCGTACCGAGCCACCGGTATCCGAGCCGATACCACAGGCCGCGAGGTCAAAGGCCACGCTCGAC
>JBCAZO010000285.1:0-4239 GCA_038532975.1 Pseudomonadota bacterium | reverse complement strand
AGAGATACAGTCCAAGGCTGCTCACCACGATAGCTCCGCCCAAGAGCATTGCCTGTGTCGGCACTTCACCCACACCGAGCCAGACCCAGAATGGACCCAACACGGTTTCTAACAGCATGATCAAGCTGACATTGGCCGCCAGTGTATGGCGCGCTGACAGCGAGAGCAGAAAGAAGGAGACCGGCAAGACTACAAGGCCGGTCACCGCCATGGCCCAGACAGCCCCCTGCATCATTTGGGCAGGGCCTGTAATGACCCAGCCTATGATACCTGCAATCCACGCACCAATCCCGATGGCAAGAAGGATCGGCAAATCCGGCTGCGCACGCAGGGTGACAAAATTGAGCGCAAGCGCAAAAGCCACACCGAGGCCAAAGCCAGCCCCCGCGATCAGCCTCCAATCGAAAACAACTGTGCCATGCCCGCCTCCCAATACGGCGATGCCAATTCCAGCCATAACAGCTGCGATGGTGGCCCATGTCGCCGCCGACGTGCTTTCTTTCGTCACATAGCGGCTGAGCAAGGCAGCAAAAACAGGCACCGCCGCGACCCCCATTAACACAACAGCCGCAGGAGCCATGGCGATGCCAAGGCAAAACAGCATGGAATTAAACACTTGCGCAAGAACGATGAGCGCGCCGGGTCTCGTGCGCAGCCGCGCGAGATCACTAGCGCGCCTTCGGCTGGTCATGACCCAGGCCAGCACCATCATGGATCCCATAAAGACGCCGCGCCAACCGGCCATTTGAAAGCCGCTCATGTTTGAGAGCCGCATCAGCAGCGCATCCGGTGTCAGGATCACCGTGCCCACTAACGCAAGCAGTACCCCGTAAAACGGCGCTTTGGTCATGCAGGCAGCCAGGCCGGGATGTGGCCGATATCGGGAAAGACGACGTCTGCAAATGGGGCAAGATCAGCCTCAAGAGCCGTGCCGGTGAGCACACCGATGGTTTGCATGCCAGCCGCGCGACCTGCCAAAAGATCATGGGTGCTGTCACCCACCATAGCGACACGGGCCGGGTCCAACTCCAAGGCGCGAGCGAAAGCCAGACACGGATCAGGAGAAGGTTTTGCCCCAAAGCCGGAATCAAACCCCGCAATGAAATCGAAATGGTCCGTCACACCCGCTGACCTCAAATGCGCCCGCGCACCATATTCGGTGTCATTGGTCATGACACCGAGTGAAAGCCCATGGCCGGCCAGTGAGGTCAAAAAAGGCACAAGCGGCACGGTCTCGGCCTGCGGCGCGGTGGATGACGTATGCATCAGATAGTCTTCAAGTTCTTCCACCGAGCGATCGGTGATGACCTGTGCCACGCATTCTGCTGCTTCTCGATTAGTGCCTGCGATGATCGGGCTTGTTGGGGCAAATTGCCCTCGGCCCAGATCATAGTGCATTGCGCCAGCCAGCAAGGTGCGCAAATCCCGATCACCAGCCGTCAGGCTGTCGATGATGTGCCCAGCCCAACTGCTCCAGGTGGTGTGGAAATCAAACAACGTGCCGTCCTTATCAAAAAGCAGACCATCAACCTTTCTTGACACGTTGCTTACCATGTTTTGTTCATGTCCAGTTCACTTCGGCTCCGCCGGGAAGCGCCGCGCGTGCCTGCATAGGGGCTTCATTTGGGTGGTTGTGCGCTGTGCAAAATTCAATAACCCACGCATCATCCATCATCAAAAAATCCAGCACAGAGGCAAGAAAATCAGGGTCTTGCGCCCGATTTCGCAAATCATTCCGCTCGGCACCAGTGGCTCCCATGAACACGTCCAGAAGGTCCTGTTTTGCGGCAAGCCATCCCAAAGCCTGCAGCGCAAGCGTTTCAGCTGACTCTTGCGCTGCATTCATCTGGCTTAACTCCACGAAAGGGTTTCTTAACCAATGCCATGGATAGTCGATGCCACAAATTGAAGGCAAGTGCGAAAGGCTGTTTCCTTATGTCGGGCGATATCCTGATCGTGGATAGCATCACAAGCAATCGGATTGTTTTGAAAGTAAAGCTGTCTTCGGCGTTTTATTCGGTGTTGCAAGCCGCTTCCGCACAAGAGGCGCTCGCAATTTGCGCAACCGAAATGCCGGATTTGGTGCTTGTCACATCTGAGCTGACGGATATGGGATTTGGCGCGTTTAATAATCAGCTTCACGCAATTCCTGGGTGCCAAAAAACGCCCATTGTTGTAGTGACAAATGAAGATGATGCCCAATGCCGCATGCGCCGCTTTCGCGAAGGGGCCGCAGATGTGATCAACTCACCAATCTCGGACACAGTTCTCTTGGCGCGCTTGCGCACCTTGATGCGCAACGCTTATCGCGACACAGACCAGTGGATTAAACCGGATGCTGCCAAAGCTTTGGGATTTGCAGAAACACGTACAACTTTTCTTCGGCCCGGCCGCGTCGCTGCGGTAACACCGTGCGCGCACCCGGCCCGGGATGCAAAATCAGCCCGACTATCCTGGCACCGGTTTTGCAACGAACTTACCGCAACCACGACACATCAACTGGATCGGTATGACATGCGCAGCGGGCGCGGTTTGAAAGACATGCAAATAAACCCCGATGCTGTGCTGCTTGAAATTGGTTCAGCGCGTGATGAACACGGGCTAGCGCCGCTTGCGGAGTTGCGCACAGCGTCACGAACGCGCGATGCAAAGATCATTGCGCTTATGGATAATGCCAAAGCACCGCTTGCCGCCACTGCCCTTGATATGGGCGCGCATGATGTCATCGACTATGTCACTCATATGAGCGAGGTCGATTGGCGTCTGAACCTCCAGATCAACCGCAAAATGGAAAATGACCGATTACTGGCCGGTGTTAGAACTGGATTGCAGGTGGCGGTGACGGATCCCTTGACGGGGCTTTACAATCGCAGGTTTGGCATGTCGCAACTTGATCGGATTGCGACAGAAACTTTGCAAAACAAAGGTGAAATGGCGTTGATCCTTGCCGATCTGGATCATTTCAAACTGGTCAATGATCGCCATGGCCACGCTGCCGGAGACGCGGTTTTGTGTCAGGTCTCGCAGATCATGTCAGGGGTCTTGCGCAAGGAAGACATCGTCGCGCGGATTGGCGGTGAGGAGTTTATGATTCTTCTACCCAATGTCACACCGGCTCAAGCCAGTCGGACAGCGCGCCATATCTGCCAATCTGTGCGAAACACGTCCATTTCAATTGGGTCTCTCTCCGGCCCAGCGTCACAGTCAATCTTTGTCACTATGAGCCTTGGGGCGGCCTTGCTGAGCGGAGCGGATGGCCACTACCTCACACCTGACGCGCTGTTCCGGTGCGCAGACCGCGCGCTTTATGGTTCGAAGGCAGGCGGGCGCGGTACGGTGACATTCAGTGAGCGGTCTGCAGCCTAACTACTTAGCGCCGACGACGGCGTACTTCTTCCTCCAGACGGTCCGCGAGAATAGACCGCTCCGCATCACTCATTTTTGCGATATGATCTGCCAGTACGGTTTGCACGCTCTCAAAACGCTGTCCAAGAAGATCGCGAATTTTGCCCATTTCCGATTGCACAGCCTCGGCATCATAGGGTGTTTTTCGCAATGCCTCAGCCAGGTTTTTCATTGTCGTACGGTGCGCGCGCCATGCGTCTCGCTCCGAAATAAACGCCATGGCCATCCGCCGTTTGAGAACCCGTTGATCCTCTTCGCTGAACGCTCGTGTCAGTGGCCCACCAAGACGCTCACCATGGCCACCACCACGCCATTTCCCGCCTCCTGTAAGGGCTGCGCCAAAAAGCGCGCCGATGATCAGCAGATTCAGTGCCAAGGACACAACAAGCGTCACGCGCATCCAGCGCGGCGCCCGCGGAGTTGCGGGCTGCGGGTCGACCGGTTTGCCAGCTTGATCCGCCATCACAACATCTCCTCAAACAAATCAAGTCCACTACTGGCATTCGCATTGTCTAGGTCCTCCACCGGTGTTGGCAGCAAGTCCTGTGCTACAAGTATGAGGGCATCAGGTGGCGCTATGCCAATCCAAAGCCCGACAGCTGCGGCGCTCGATAAACTGGCCGCAGCGGGCCAACCGCCCAGCGCTTGCAAAAGGGCTTTGATCCCGCGTGGCGGGGTTTGATTAGAGGTGTCAGGATGAACGGAAAGTGCATATTGCACCTCGTTAGCATCCGCTAGGATACGCTGAACCAAATCATTTACGGGCGCGGGCGTGTTTTGACGCGCGGCCTCAAAGTGCTCTTCTAGAAAGGTAATCAGGATGATACCTTTCTA
>JBCAZO010000284.1:0-4242 GCA_038532975.1 Pseudomonadota bacterium | reverse complement strand
CAAACCGATTGGTCGCCGGGTCCAACTCCCGCACTTCCAAAAGGTGCCCGGTGGATGACTTGGTCGACGACATGGTCGCGTTCGAGGCCGCATCCCCCAAAAGCGTCTCAACCGCCTTCAACTCAATCGTATCCGCCATGGTCGATGTGCCATGCGCGTTGATGTAGTCCACATCCTCTGGGGTCAGACCTGCGTTCTTCAATGCCGCTCGCATCGCCCGCAAACCGCCATCACCATCCTCGCTTGGTGCTGTGATATGATAAGCGTCGCCCGACAACCCATACCCCAGTATCTCGGCGTAAATCTTGGCACCGCGCGCTTTGGCGTGCTCATACTCCTCAAGCACCACCATGCCGGCCCCTTCGCCCATAACAAACCCGTCCCGGTCTGCATCATATGGACGGCTTGCTGCTGTGGGGTCATCCGCACGCTTTGTGGACAATGCTTTGCACGCGTTGAACCCGGCAATCCCGATCTCACAGATCGACGCCTCGGCCCCGCCAGCCACCATCACATCGGCATCGCCAAACATAATCAGCCGAGAGGCATCGCCAATCGCATGCGCACCTGTGGAACAGGCTGTGACAACCGCGTGGTTCGGCCCTTTAAACCCATAGCGAATGCTCACCTGACCACCAATCAGATTGATCAGCGCACCGGGAATAAAGAAGGGCGACACCCGCCGCACACCTTTGTCGCGGATGACATTCGTCGTCTCTTCAATCGAGCGCAGCCCGCCAATACCAGAGCCCATCATCACGCCAGTGCGACACCGGCTTTCCTCGTCCTCTGGCATCCAGTTGGCATCGCGCACGGCCATGTCCGCCGCCGCCACACCGTAAAGGATAAAGTCATCCACCTTCCGGCGTTCTTTGGGCTCCATAAAGTCCTCGGAATTGAACGTCCCGTCCGATCCGTCGCCGAGAGGCACTTCACAGGCATATTTGGTCGCCACATTGACCGGATCAAACCGGGTGATAGGGCCTGCGCCGGACTGCCCGTCCAGAATGCGCTTCCAACTTTCCTCAACGCCCGAAGCCAGGGGAGTAACCAGCCCAAGGCCGGTGACAACGACACGCCGCATACTGCTGCCCTCTTCCAAAATTCTTTCGCTGCTCTTAGCGCGCCTTACCCCCCAGGGGCAAGCCCATCAAGGCGAAGAGCCGCGCATCGCCGCTCTTCGTTCGATTGCTGGAATTAACCTGCAGGTCTATTGGAAATCCGCAACCGGCTCCGGCGTGGCTTGCGCCAGGGTCAGCGCCTCCGCCAGATCGACATCCTTGGACAAAAGCGCACGCCCGATGATCGCACCCGAAATATTCGGCACATATTTCAGCAAGGAAACGTCATCAGCCTTGCGCACCGTACCACGCGCAATCACCTGGTGCCGCGTCTCGGCCGCCAGGCCGGAAATCACGCCCACAGAGCCGTCGGTGTCCTCAATGTCAGCATCGATATCGGTCACGATGATCCCGGCCAGCGGCGCTTCATCAAAGGCACGCACAAAGGCCGCAGGATCAAACGCGCTTTGCGTTCGCCACCCTTCGGTCATCACCGAGCCTTGAAAGATATCCACCGCCAGCACGATCTGATCCGGATGCCATTTGGCCAGCTCACGCACCAGCTCGGGCTCATAGGCTGCCATCGTGCCAATCACGATGCGACCAGCCCCTTTCTCGATCCAGCGCTCTACAGCCTCACGCGACCTAAACCCGCCACCAAGCTGTACGGGAATACCAGCAGAGCGAATG
The DNA here is from genome assembly GCA_038532975.1 of Pseudomonadota bacterium. Classification (GTDB taxonomy): domain Bacteria; phylum Pseudomonadota; class Alphaproteobacteria; order Rhodobacterales; family Rhodobacteraceae; genus Roseovarius. The sequence continues at coordinate 2,491 of JBCAZO010000284.1, read as the reverse complement.
ATCTCTTCGAGCAGATCATTGTTGTTGCCCTCTCCTGCAAGCGCGTTGATGTCGGTGACATGCATCCATTCCGCACCTGCCGCCGCAAACCCCTTCGCGGTCTCAAGCGGGTTCACATGCCACAATACAGGGTCCTCCAATCGCCCCCGGGTGAGCGATACGCATTTACCGTTATAAAGTTCTAATGTCGGGTAGATGATCATTGCAGTCATACCTTAATGAGGGAACGCCCGTCTAAATTTCGGGCATAGCGTAAAATGCCTCAACTCAAACTGTCGCGATATCCACAAATCGGCATCCTGTTGCCTGATAACGAACTGACCCCGTAATGCGTTTATGATCATATATGTATACGCAAACAAAAAAGGCCCGGGGTTGTTCCGCGGGCCTTTGCAATTTTTGTCACAAGGAAACTACTCTGCCTTACCGGCCTCAATAGAGATCCGCACGTCCAGCTCGTCACTCACATTGGGCGCGAAAGCTCCTAGGTTGAAATCAGACCGCTTGATAACCGTGGTGGCGTCAAAGCCAAGCCATTCCTTGTTATTCAGCGGGTTCGGACCGCTTTGATTCAACTTGGCATCAAGCACCACAGATTGCGTGACCTCATTCACCGTCAGATCACCTGTAATCTTTGCCGTGTTGTCCCCGGTCACTTCGATCCCTGTCGAGGTAAAGGTAATCATGTCACCGTCTTGCGCCCCAAAAAAGTCATCGGCCATGAAATGATTGAACCGGGCTTCCCAGCCGGTGAACAGCGATTTCACCGGCATCGCAACCGACACGCTAGAAGCAGCTGGATCGTCCTTGTCAAACATGATCTCGCCTTCAAATCCAGAGAACATGTTGTAGGTCGTGGAAAACCCAAGGTGATTGTACGAGAACATCACCTGGCTATGGCTGGCATCCAGCGTGTATTTTTCTGGCGCTGCAAAAGCCGCTGTGGCGGTGGTGGCCAGTGCCAGGATCGCGGCGGTGGCAATATGTTTCATGACTGTGCTCCTTGGCGTGTCAAATGGACTACACCGTTTAAAATGGCGCATCCACGCGTCAGAGCAAGTTGGCAGTTTTCAACAGATCGTGTGGAGCGATGAACAGAAATGGGCGCTCACCTGTGCGCCCACACAATGAAATCTGGAAATGAGCTGTACGACTATCGTCCTTTGAGAGCACGCAAAAGCTGCTTACCCTCGTCCTCGCCAATTTCAACATCCACCATCAGGTCGCCCTGTTCATCGCGCGCGCGCAAACGATCCTTGCGCAGCGAAAGCTCTTGCAGATCGTCCATCTCGTGGCAGGCCTTCAAAACAGCTCGGCCACGATTGTCATATTCATAAACCCGTAATTGCCTTGTGATGAGATCGACCTGCACCTCAGGTTCACGCGCCCGTGCCGAAACGCCGTGAAACAGGAACGCGCCTGCCGCCACCATCACACAGGAGGCGACCAGTTTGATCAGTTGCATCGCGCTGTCTTCTGCCGGCACAAGCCAAATCCCCAGAGCCGCCATATACAACGCACCACCAGCACAGGAGGCAATCGCCCGACGCGCCGAACTTGCACGTTCAGGGGATTCTAGCACCGCATCAGCTAAATCATGGTTTTGCGTGTCGGAATGATCAGAAACAGCCGCCATTTTCCCGCCTTGTCAAAGCCTATACCGTTGGAAACCTGGGCATGAGATTGCCAAGCAATCGCGACAGAAATGCGGCTAGCATTCGGCAGGCTCATGGCGATTTGCCCTACGGGCAGCCTGCTCCGCGCTGCGCGCTTGCGCAGAAAGACAATCCGTCGTATAGCCCGGCTTCCTTTCGCTCAAACGTTTGAACCGCGCAGTCTCTCGTGGATGGGTCGCGAAAGGCAGATGGCCCGCCTTTGAAATGCGCCTTGACAGAAGTGGAACCACACATGCCGCTCTATGAGCATGTTTTTATCTCGCGTCAGGACTTGTCCAACACGCAAGCTGAAGGCCTTATCGAACATTTTGGAACCGTCCTTTCGGACAATGGCGGCAAGATCGTCGAATCCGAATACTGGGGCGTCAAAACGATGGCCTACAAGATCAACAAAAACCGCAAGGGCCACTACGCCTTTCTGAAGACTGACGCGCCTGCCGCGGCGGTTCAGGAAATGGAACGCCTGATGCGCCTGCATGACGATGTGATGCGCGTTCTGACCATCAAGGTCGATGAACATGCCGAAGGCTCGTCCATCCAGATGCAAAAACGCGAAGAACGTGGCGAACGCCGCGAACGCCGCAGCTGATCTGCTTGAAGAAAGGACAATAAACCATGGCAACAAAACCATTTTTTCGTCGTCGTAAGGTGTGCCCCTTCTCTGGTGCGGACGCCCCCAAGATCGACTACAAGGACACGAAACTGCTGCAGCGCTATATCTCTGAGCGCGGCAAAATCGTGCCCAGCCGCATCACCGCCGTTTCGGCGAAAAAGCAGCGGGAACTGGCCCGGGCGATCAAGCGCGCGCGCTTCCT
>JBCAZO010000283.1:0-4250 GCA_038532975.1 Pseudomonadota bacterium | reverse complement strand
ATGCGCAGGACTTCGCGGATCTGCGGGTCGTCGTCAACAATCAGGATGTGGCTCATCACGCGGTCCATCAACACGAGTTTACATCCCCGAAACTATGCCAGCCCAGCGGCTCGGAAAACCCCTGATCTTGCGGTTGAATTTCCGCACCCTTCACCGCGAGGCCCGTCAGGATGGCCAAACCCAGAACAAGGATCAGCAAACGCGCTCTTTGGCGCTTGGTGCTTATCTGGATATGACCACCCTGACGGGACTGCGGGGGGAACAAGGTTATACGTCTTTGGTGCACTGCCGATACCATCGTCTCTTGCCTTTATTGCTTTGAGACATGTTTACCGCGCCAGGGTGCAGCCAGCGCGGAGCGTTTTCGCATTTTTCGTGCAGATTGACTGCGGCTTAGACGGCTGGACCCTTGGGTGTTTCGCTCAGATGGTCGCGTTTGATCCAGACACGAGCGCCCGCCGGGCCTGTTTTGGCCGTAGACTTCGCACCTTTGGGCAAACGCAGCCAGCTGTGCGTCTTAAAGCTGTCGCCACCTTCATCAAAACCGCCATCCAGAACCAGAAGCTCCAGACCGTTGGGAGCATCAAGTACAACATCGGCCCCTGGTGCCCAGCGTTCTAGCACCACATCTTCACGACCATCAGAAAAGAGCGGCATGGTTTCGACGCTCTCTCGCTCCGGCACTAATCGCATTTTGTTGGTGTCGACCCTGATATGCGTGCGGTCCTCAAGGTCGAACTGCCAGAGTTTGACAAAGATCGTGCAACCCGGCTCGGACCCCGGCGTGTGCGAGGATTGCGGCGGGTTGCGGATATAGCTCCCGGCAGGGAAATCGCCGTGCTCATCCTGAAAAATTCCGTCGAGCACAAAAAATTCTTCACCACCTGTATGAACATGCGAAGAAAACTTGCTGCCCGGCGCATAGCGCACAATCGATGTGGCACGCGCCACTTCGTCGCCAATCCGGTCAAGCATGCGACGATCTACACCGGCCATAGGCGATGCAACCCATGGCTCATCTGCGCTGTGAACCACAGCACGTTGAGAGAAATCATCATTGCGTTGCATGGGGTGCATCCTTTCTTTTATGCCGCGATCGAGGGGCGAGCAGCGACACGGGCGTGCCATGCCTGCAGATTGGCACAGTCTTCGGGTACGTCAATATTGGCAAATCCGGCAAAGGCCAGACCCGCAAAGGCGGTGATGTCGACCACGCTGAAGTCGTCACCTGCGAGATAGGGTTTCTCAGCGAGAACTCCGTCGAGATAGCGCATGCCCTTCAGGGCGGTTTGCTTCTGATGCTCTCCCCATTCAGCGCATTGATACCCTTCAATCTCTTTGCCAAGGCCGGGCGTGGCATGATGGAAATAGGTCGCCACGGCATCGAGCAGACCGGACTCTGCGCGTCGCTGCATCATGTGGATCACAGCGCGCTCCTTGGCGGTTTCACCGGTAAGCGACGGAGAGCCATCAATGTGGTCGAGATATTCCGTGATGGCGGTGCATTCAGAGATACAGGTGCCATCCTCCAGTTCCAGCACCGGAACGGCGGCAGACGGATTTTTGGCGCGGAAGGCTTCAGATTGATGTTCACCCTCAGGGACGTTCACCGAAATGAACTCAACCTGATCCGTCAGGCCTTTTTCAGCCAGCGCAATGCGAATGCGGGCTGGGTTGGGGAAACCTTCGAATTCGTAGACTTTCATTTTGATTCTCCTATCTAGTAGTAGGTAGATTACTAGAATTGATTTCACTTCGCGTCAAGCCTATCTACTGACAGGTAAAGAAAACGTGGGACACATGCCTGACACACGCGACCAAATCCTTGATCTTGCGGAACGCGCTGTGCGCCTGCGCGGTTATCATGCCGTGAGCTTTCGCGACATTGCCGATGAAATGGGCATCAAGTCGGCTAGCATTCACTATCACTTTCGCCACAAGGAAGACCTTGGGGTGGCCATGGTGGAACGTTATGTCGAGCGGGTGCACAAATTTGTTGGCGAAGCGGGTGTTCTGGATTGGCCCGCCGCTGTCGAGCGGTTTGGAGGCGTCTACAAACGCGCGCTGAGAGACGAAGACCTGCAATGCTTGTGCGGTATGCTGGCCGCTGAAAGCGCCGGATTGCCTGATCCTGTGGCTGCGAAAGTGGCGGCATTTTTCGAGACCAATCTGTCATGGTTGAAAGCCTCGATGCCAGATGGTTTTGAAGACCAGGATCTGTTGGCCCAGCGCGTGCAGGCGGAAATCCAAGGGGCCATGACCCTTTCGGTCAGCCTTGGGCGGCCCGAGATACTGGATGAAACCGTGGCGCGCCTTGTGGCAGCGGCGCAAACGGAATTTAGCTAGCTTTTGAAGGCCCGATAGGGAAACACCACAAAAAAACCCTCGCCGCTAGGGCGAGGGATCAAGTTGAGTGCCATGTGTCAGGCCACAGGCACCGGCGGTGTTCATGTATCTTGTTGCGTTCAGTTTGGGCGCTCGGCCATTTCCGCCCGGATTTGCTGGCGGAAAACGTCGATGGAAATCGGTTTGCCGTCGCGCTTGATGCACCAATAGGTCCAGCCGTTGCAGCTTGGGGCACCTTCGAGAGCGGCGCCAACCTGATGGATCGAGCCGCGATGATCGCCGCCCACCAGTGTTCCATCCGCGCGCACCTTGGCTTTGAAGCGTTTGTTCATCGAGAAAAGCTCTTCACCAGGACGAAGCATGCCGCGTTCAATGAGTTGGCCAAATGGCACACGCGGCTCGGCGCGTTTGCTTGCCGTCACTTGCAAAGCTTCGCGATCAAATTTGCGCACTTTTGCCAGACGTTTCTCAGCCACTTTGCGATAGGCCGCCTCGCGTTCAATGCCGATAAAGTCGCGTCCCAGCATCTTGGCCACAGCCCCGGTTGTGCCCGTGCCAAAGAACGGATCTAGAACCACATCACCCGGATTGGTCGTGCCCAAAAGCACGCGATGCAAGAGGCTCTCGGGTTTTTGGGTTGGATGGGCCTTGTCGCCATTTTCATCCTTCAGCCGCTCATGCCCTGTGCAGATCGGCAGAACCCAATCACTGCGCATCTGCACACCTTCATTGAGCGCCTTCAGAGCCTCATAGTTGAAAGTGTATTTCGCGCCTTCGCCTTTGCTGGCCCAGATCAGGGTCTCATGCGCATTGGTCAGACGCTTGCCCCGGAAATTCGGCATAGGGTTCGACTTTCTCCACACCACATCGTTGAGGATCCAAAACCCCGCATCCTGCATCGCCGCGCCAACGCGGAAAATGTTATGGTAGGATCCAATGACCCAAATCGCACCATTTGGTTTCAACAGGCGTTGCGCCGCCTTAAGCCAATCACGCGTGAACCGGTCATAGGTCTCAAAAGACGCAAACTGGTCCCACGCGTCGTCCACCGCATCCACCTGGCTATTGTCAGGACGATGCAAATCACCGCGAAGTTGCAGGTTATATGGGGGGTCAGCAAAAATCAGGTCAATCGACTCTGCGGGAAGAGCGTTCATCGCGTCCACGCAATCCCCATTCAGAATCGTATTCAAAGGAAGCGCAGTCGCGCCCTTTTTGGTCTTGGTCTTCGTCATATCTGCCTCTGTCCCGGCGCATCTTTGGCGCTCTGGTTGTTGAGGCTGAGCATGAGTCAAAGCTGATTCGCCGTCAAATTCTTTTTTGAATCAGTCGTTTACGTTTTTTGCTTGATACAAGATATTGTGCACCGGCTTGAATGAACGCCTATGATGTGGTGTTGGTCCGAGGTTTTGAAGCGCAGACATGTGGCTTTTTGATCCATAGCCTGCGTTTGTCTCCCAGCCGTAGCCGGGAAACTGTTGCGCCAAATCCCACATGATCGCATCGCGGGTGGTTTTGGCGACGATAGACGCCGCTGCGATGGACAATGATCTGCCGTCACCCTTTATGATCGGCTGCCCTGGGCAACTCAGGTCTTTCGGGATCATGTTACCATCGACCAATGCAAGGCAGGGCTGCCTGCCGAGCCCGGCAACGGCCCGCTTCATCGCCAGATGCGCTGCGCGCAGGATATTGATCTCGTCAATTTCTTCAACACTGGCATGGGCCACGCACACGTCGGCGACCCGGAAAATCTTTTTGCTCAAGGCCTCGCGTCGCTTGGCTGTCAGCTTTTTCGAGTCATTGAGACCTTCGGGAATATGTTTTGGGTCCAAGATAACCGCCGCCGCTGTCACCGGCCCGGCCAATGGACCACGCCCCACTTCATCGACACCGGCAATGGT
>JBCAZO010000282.1:0-4266 GCA_038532975.1 Pseudomonadota bacterium | reverse complement strand
GAAGTGGTCACCGAGCTGCGAAAGACGCGGCCACCACGCAGTCAGCAAGGATTTACCGTGTTTTTCACTGGCTTCTCCGGTTCGGGCAAGTCGACCATCGCGAACGCGCTTATGGTCAAGCTGATGGAGATGGGCGGACGTCCGGTAACGCTTCTTGACGGGGACATCGTACGAAAAAACCTCAGCTCCGAGCTGGGTTTCTCTAAAGAACACCGCGACCTCAACATACGTCGCATCGGTTACGTTGCCTCCGAGATCACCAAAAACGGCGGCATCGCCATCTGCGCGCCTATCGCGCCATATGCCATAACACGCCGGGCCGTGCGCGAAGATATTGAGGCCTTTGGTGCGTTTGTCGAAGTGCACGTAGCGACCAGCATCGAAGAATGCGAACGCCGTGACCGAAAGGGGCTCTACAAGCTTGCGCGCGAAGGGAAAATCAAGGAATTCACAGGGATATCTGACCCTTACGATGTGCCTGAGAACCCTGAATTGAGCGTCGAGACTGAGAATGTCGAAGTCGACAACTGCGCGCATCAGGTCATTCTGAAGCTCGAACAAATGGGCCTGATTGCTGGGTGATATGCGCTATGCGGTATCGCTGACATCGATCCCGCCACGCTTTGACCGGCTTGGGCCGGTGCTGACATCTCTTCTGGCGCAGTCACCTGCGCCAGAAACTGTTTTTTTGACATTACCGCGCCAATTTAGACGGTTTCCCGGTCCGGTTCAGGTGCCGCGTCTTCCAAAAGGTGTCGAGCTTCTTTGGTCCAAGATCGACCATGGCCCCGCAACCAAAGCCCTCGTCGCGGCGCAAGCCCTCGCAGATCAGGACCTGCGGCTGATCTATTGCGACGATGATTGGCTTTATGGTCCAGACTGGGCTGCTGCATTGCTGGAGGGTGATCCGGATACCGCGGTGACAGGTCAGGCCTGGGACATCAAACGCATTGGGCGCCAAGGCACTGGCTGCGACATCGCTCAGGGATTCAGTGGCGTGTCCATAAGGCCAGAATGGCTGAGTAGCGCGGACCTTTCACCGCCTGAGGTGGCCTGGAGCGTCGATGACATCTGGCTTTCGGGCCTCCTGGCGCGTCAGGGCATCTCCCTGAACACATCCCCTGCCGCACGCGCATCCATCCGTCCCGCCTATGACGATTTGCAAGCTTTGCAAGACCATATTGAAGGCGGCAAGTCGCGGGATGCAGCCAACCGCGCCACCGCTGCATTCTTGCATGAAATTTATGGCATTTGGCCTGAACTGGGCGTCGCCAGCACCGCCTGAGCAGCGCGCTCATACACATCTGCGTAAGACGCGGCAGCTTGCTGCGCCCTCAAGAGACTCGGCAATCTGGCTGCGTAGTCTTTTTCCGACATGGACCGAACCGCAGCGCGAACGTCTTCTTTTGTCTGGCAAATCACCATGCCCGAGACATCCATGAAGTCCGCCAGATTGGGACATCCCCAATAGATCGGCACAGTTTGGCATAGCACCGCATCAATTAGTTTTTCGGTAAAATAATTCCGTTCCCGCACATTCTCGATCACGATGGAATACCGAAAAGGCGACAGCCCGTCAGATTTTTTGTCAAAGGGTTGATAGCCCAGCCCCATCACATCAACGTCCAACCCTTCCTGCCGCACCCAATCCACCGTGTCATGGCGTAGCGCATGACCGCTCAAATCCCGTTTACCCGAGGCTATGAGCGAGCACATTTTCGTTTTTTCATGCGGTCGCTCCTGCCAATCCTCGGCCCAGACGCCCCCCAAGGGGAAGAACACCCCGTTGGGAATTGCGTTGAGCAACCCCTCATTGCAGCTCAGAACCTTGTGAAACCGGCGATAGGACCGCCGCAACCGGCGCATGTGTTTGGCATGAATGGCCTCAGGTTCCAGAACCATGACCGACAATTGCGCGCGTGTTGCGCGCCAAGGCTGTGCCATCAGCGCAGTCGACACAAAGGCAATTAAGTGATCCGTCTCTGCAAGGTCGCGCAGGGTTTGACCAGACCGCTTTAACCGATCCGGCCGCCCAAGCGGCCAGAACAGTTCGTCCAAACCAACCTGACGCGGGATAAACCCCGGCTTGATGTGATAGGGAAGGATTGCAATGGCGGGCGTGTCTGGAGCCATGGAGCACTCATCTCTTGTCGAGGCGGTGATACGGGCTTGGGGCACAAAGCGCAATCAGCCACAAAGCACGCGCACAGATCGTTTTGACCCTGCTCAGGCAATGCACTATTTCCATTACCAAGTTAATACCGAAACGAAGGTCAGCATGAAAACGTCTCATCCGTGCCTGCGTTATGTGACCGGAGCCATTATATGAACAACCCGCGAGACGCTTTTATCACCGCCATGCGTCAGGTTGCGTCGACCGTGACCGTAGTCACGACAGATGGTCCGGCGGGCAAGGCCGGAGCGACAGTCAGCGCCTTCACCTCGCTTTCAGCCGATCCGCCGTCGGTTCTGGTCTGCCTCAAGGCCGACAGCAATATTGCACAGACGGTGGCGGCCAACGGCACGTTTTGCGTCAACATCCTCGCCGAGGACGCAGTGGAAGTGGCCAAACGTTTTGCAGGCATGTTCGATGCCGATCAGCCCAACCGGTTTGAGGGCCTTGATGTGGCGGATACCGAGTTCGGCCCCCTCCTGCCCCGCGCCACGGCGTTCTCCTGCAGCCTCACTCACCGCCACGTGCACGGCAGCCACGCCATCTGCATTGGTGACGTCACCGGCATCTCCAACGCGGGTGAACGGCCCTTGACGTATATGAGCGGGTCATTCCACATCGTGCGGCCTTCGGAGGTGAGCTAGGGGGGACGTTGTTTCACATCCGAATGTGACCGGTATCATTCTCTAAAACCTTTGTCCTTTTCGCCTTCATCGCTAAGCTGGAACAAGCCCGGTGGCACCGGGCTTGAGACAATTGTTATTTATATTTTTAGAATTGGGGGAAAAATGCGTCTGATACTCGCTTTCGCGCTTAGCGCTGTCATTTTTACTTTTGGAATTTCTGTACCCGCCAAAGCGCAAGATACCCCCTTGGATGCAGCCAAGGCAGCCGGACTTTACGGCATCACACCCGACTTCAGCGCCCAGATGGGTTGGTCCGGAGGAGATGCCGCAAGGCAAGCGGCCTGGGATGTCTTTGGCATTTACTTTGAAGAATATAATAATGTCGCCTTTGTCGCTGCTCTCAAACCCAACGGAGCCGCCGCGAAACAAGGTGCCAAAGTGGGTGATGTCCTGCGTGGCACTGGATCATACGGAGCAAGTCGCTCATTGCGCGGGATTCTGACCGCAGTTGCCGCTGGCGCCGCGCTTCCCGAAGGAAAGCAAAAGGTGCTTCTTTACGTATTTGACGGGAATAGCGGCTGGCAGCGGGAATATACGTTGACCGGTGAAGCAGACGGTCAGGTGGTCAGCATCCCTCCGTCCTTGCGCAGCCTGTCATCCTACCCCGGCTTCATGGCGATCCTGCGTGCAGAGCCAAAAGATGCGGACCCTTGGGAAATCGCTCATGACGCGATGTTGTCGCTTCAGGCAATTTCAAAACATGTCAAAGAATGTTACGGGCCCAATGCGGTTTCAATACCCATTAATATTAGCGTGACCGAAACCACCCGCGATGGATTTGGTACGGTGAAAAATACTGAGACCAGTGAGTATGGTGAAGTTCTCATCGTGAGACGAGAGTTTGCCGATTGGGCACGCAGCAATATACGCGTTTATCCAACCGAGCCGATCTCTGGCATTCGAAATGCCGTTTTGAAACTCATCTCGACCGAAGGATGTGACGGAGCGGGGTTCAAGCAGTTGGAGGCCGGTCTGGCGGCTGTGATGAATGTCGATTTGCCAGACGTTGGAGATCCTTCGGCAAACGAAGATGGTATCCCATCTGATCCTAAGGCCTTTATCAACCAATGCTATCCATTGCAGCAACAGGCCATGGCGGCAAAAGGCTTGAATATGGGAGAGCGGGGTTTGGCCCAAATCTGTATGTGCCAGGAACATGCTGCGCGCACGCTGGATAATGTCGAGCTTTATTCCAGCCTGCAAGTCGCGGATGACAGCGTCTACAATGCCAATCCGCAATTGCACGGCGCGTTCACCGAGGCATTCGACGAGTGTTTCCGCGCGCCCGATGGCTCTGAATTTCGCCAACGTGTTGAAGCGTTGTGGCGTGAGATGAACATCTAAGCGATCCCAAACGAAAAGAGGCCGCCCTAAGGCAGCCCCTCAATCTCACGCAATGTGCGGCTG
>JBCAZO010000281.1:0-4276 GCA_038532975.1 Pseudomonadota bacterium | reverse complement strand
ATTGGCCGTGCTTGAACGCCCGACAAAGGCGAGGCTGTCGGTGCTCAGTCCGACGCGCTCGGCATCCTCCTGGGTCAGCACGATGAGGGTTGCGCCTGTGTCGACAACGAAATCCACCGGGCGTCCGTTGATTTCGGCGGTGACATAGTAATGACCGTCCAGATCGCGTTTGAGTACAACCTGATTTTCGCCCACAGTGGTGAATTGCCCCGGTGAGACAGTGTTGCGAATGTCGCCCCACAGCCCCACACCGGCGATCACGCCGATGAAAATCAGCCCCCAGATCACTGCATATTGCGCGTTCTTACCCCAGGAATTGCGGTTCTGGGCGAAAAACCACCCCACAACGGCACATCCCAGAAGGACTAGGTACAAAAGGCGGGCTGTGTCGTCTCCACTCATGTTTTTGATATAAGTCCTCTTTTTATGCGCCACCAGAGTCTTTCTCAGGCCTCTGCTGTCTCAAGCCGTTCCAGAGCGGCCATCCACAGCGCCTCGGCGCGGTCAAGGCCGTCCATGACTTCGGCATATTTGCGTTGCCAGGCCTCGCGGTCGAGCGCGTTGGCATCGTCATACATCGCCGGATTGGCAAGCTTGGCCGAGATGCGGTCGCGCATGTCGTTGAGCTTGTCCACCCGGGCTTCGCAGGTTTTCACCTCTTTGCGCAATGCGATTATGGCATCGCGCGAGGGGCGTTTGGGTTTGGCAGTTGCCTCGGCTTTGGGTTTTTCGGGTGGTTTTTGATCCAATAGCATCGCGCGATAACTTTGCAGATCACCGTCATAGGGCACAACCGTGCCACCGTGAACCAGCCAGAGCCGGTCGGCCACAAGGCTGAGCAGGTGCATGTCGTGACTCACCAGAATGATCGCACCTGTATAGGCGGTCAGCGCCTCGACCAGCGCCTCGCGGCTTTCGATATCAAGGTGGTTGGTGGGTTCATCGAGAATGAGCATATGCGGCGCGTCGAGCGTGGCGAGCATGAGCGACAGTCGTGCCTTTTGCCCACCAGAGAGTTGCGCCACCTTGGTATCTGCCTGATCCGCGCCGATGCCAAAACCACCCAGGCGCGCGCGCAGTTTGGCTTGTGCGGTTTCATCGACATGGCGGCGCAGGTGATCCAGCGGGGTTTCATCAACGCGCAATTCATCGACCTGATGCTGCGCGAAATAGCCGACGCGTAGCTTGGAGGCGCTGTGTTTTTTGCCCTCCAGAACATCAAGTCTGTCCGACAAAAGTTTGGAAAGTGTGGATTTTCCCTCCCCATTTCGCCCAAGAAGCGCGATGCGATCATCCTGATCAATGCGCAGATCAAGTTTTCGCAAAACCGGTTCGCCGTCATAGCCTGTTGCGGCCCCTTCGAGGCGCAGGATGGGTGGAGAGAGCGTTTCAGGTTCAGGAAAGGTAAACCGGCGCAAGGCGGCCTCTTGCGGTCGTGAAATGGGCTTCATTCGCTCCAAAGCCTTGATACGAGATTGCGCTTGTTTGGCCTTGTCGGCCTTGTAGCGGAAGCGATCAACATACGACTGCAGATGTGCGCGCCGTGCGTCTTGCTTTTTGGCCTCTGCCTCGGCATTGGCCAGTCGCGCAGCACGGGTTTCGGCGAATGTGTCATAGCCGCCCTGATAAAGGGTCAGTTTGCGGTCTTCGAGATGCAGGATCGAGCCAACGGCACGGTTCAGAAGCCCGCGGTCATGGCTGATCACGATGACGGTGTGCGGATAACGCGCCAGGTAGGTCTCAAGCCAGAGCGCGCCTTCCAGATCGAGATAGTTGGTTGGCTCATCCAGCAACAGCAGATCGGGCGCTGTGAAGAGAACCGCCGCCAAAGCCACACGCATGCGCCAGCCGCCGGAAAAGGCAGAGCAGGGCATGGATTGCTCGGCGTTGGTAAATCCAAGGCCTTTGAGGATTGACGCTGCACGCGCCTCGGCGCTCCAGGCATCAATATCTGCAAGACGGGTCTGAATATCCGCAATGCGTGTCGGGTCTTCGGCTGTTTCAGATTCGGCCAACAGCGCCGCGCGCTCGGTATCGGCGGCCAGAACCGTGTCGATGAGAGACACGTCACTGCCTGGCACCTCCTGATCCACCCCGCCGATGCGGGCGCGGGAGGGCAGGGAAATATCACCGGTCTCTAGCGCAAGTTCGCCGCGTATCAGTTTGAAAAGTGTGGTTTTTCCAGTGCCATTACGACCCACAAGACCAACTTTGTGACCGTCCGGTATCACAGCGGACGCACCTTCGATCAAAGGGCGCCCGGCAACCGCGTAGCTTATGTTGTCGAACCTGAGCATGATCCTTGGGTGCCTTATCGCGGAGGGGAGGTCAATCGCGGCTTTTCAAAGCGGGGTGCGCATGTTAGTGGGGCGCCAATTCTGCGGCGCAGGCGTGGGGCCTGAGCCGGATTTTCCAAAGGATAAAGAGGCTCTCATGGCTGTCGAACGCACGCTCAGCATCATCAAACCCGATGCCACAAAACGCAACCTGACCGGCAAGATCAACGCCAAATTCGAAGACGCAGGTCTGCGCATCGTGGCGCAAAAGCGCATTCATCTGACCAAGGCGCAGGCTGGCGTGTTCTACGCCGTGCATGCTGAACGCCCGTTCTATGATGAGCTGTGCGAGTTCATGGCCTCTGAGCCAGTTGTGGTGCAGGTGTTGGAAGGCGAAAACGCGATTGCAAAGAACCGCGAAGTTATGGGGGCGACAAATCCGGCAGATGCGGCACCGGGCACGGTGCGTGCAGAATTTGCAGAATCCGTCGGTGAAAACTCCGTCCACGGTTCTGACGCGCCGGAAACCGCGGCCGTTGAGATCGCATACTTTTTCTCGGGGCTAGAGCTCGTCGGCTAAGCCCGAAGAGTTGCATGTCCAAAACGGCGTGGCCTTTACAGGTCGCGCCGTTTTTTATTGTCTCTCAGAGAGAGGCAAAATCGTTGAAAACCTGTCGCGAGATCACTTTGGGAGGAGTCGCTGGGGCGGGTTTAGGCGCTGCACTGGATGTGGATGCGCCCTGAGATTGGGTTGAAGCTGGGATTGCCATTTGCCTGCACTTTCTGTCACCGACACTACCGCCGGCATACAATACACCGGGGTCTTAACGCCCCGCACGGCAAGGCTCTGCGCGAATTGTGGCTAAAATGGGGCATCGGCGTGCGGCACATGGAAAGTGTTGTTAAAAAGCTATAGATTGGCGTTTCGGGCAGTTGCGCATTCCAAAACGGAACGGCGTTGAAATTGAACATAGTCTTAAGGACACAGACACATGGCGTCTTCGTTGAAGCAGGATCCGCACAAGTTACGCGAGGCCAAGGAAAAGCACCTTGAAACCGCCATTGGCCGCGCAGTGCGGGAGTTTCGCAAAGGGCGGAACATGACTGTGGCCGATCTTGCCAAGGCGACCGGGCTTTCGGTGGGCATGCTGTCGAAGATCGAAAACGGCGTCACTTCCTCTTCGCTGACAACGCTACAGGTTTTGTCGGCTGCGCTGAGCGTTCCAATCACCGCTTTCTTCCGTCGATTCGAGGAAAGTCGCGAGGCCGTGCATGTAAAAGCGGGCGAAGCGCTTGAGATCGAGCGAGAGGGCACGCGTGCGGGTCATCAGTACAATCTTCTGGGCCATATCGGCGGCAACAATAGCGGCGTTGTGGTCGAGCCCTATCTGATTTCGCTCAACGAAGAATCAGACGTGTTTCCCACCTTTCAACATGAGGGCATTGAGTTGCTCTATATGCTTGACGGTGAGGTGCTCTATCGGCACGGGGATGAAACGTTTCATCTAAAGCCCGGAGACAGCTTGTTTTTCGACGCGGATGCTCCGCATGGACCCGAAGAATTGATCAAGCTTCCGGCGCGTTACCTGTCGGTGATTTCCTATCCGCAGGGAAATGGATAATTTTCCTGATAAGAAAATTAAATTCTTTTATTGAAACTTTGTAATGCCCGCATTAGCCTCTGCTGAAACGGGTTTTGGAGGCTGCCATGTGCGGAATCGTTGGACTGTTTCTAAAAGACAAATCGCTTGAGCCAAAGCTCGGTGCGATGTTGACCGATATGTTGATCACCATGTCGGACCGGGGGCCTGATAGCGCGGGTATTGCGGTCTACGGCGAAGACCACGAAGGGCGCGCCAAGCTGACGCTGCAAGCGGCGGATCCCGGCGTATTTGCAGGCCTTGCAAGTGAGATCGAGGATGAAAGCGGCGTCGCGGTCAAGGTGCGTGTCATTGATACACATGAGATGCGTATTATTGATACCTCAAACACAAGAAAAC
>JBCAZO010000280.1:0-4289 GCA_038532975.1 Pseudomonadota bacterium | reverse complement strand
ACGTGCGGCTTCGCGCGTGTCGCTCCATCCGAGCACGATCTTGTCGCCAATCACCGGCCCGTCGTAGTCAAGTGGTACGATAATGACTGGTCGACCACTTTGCTGGATGACAGTGCGTTGTATGCCGCGTTGATCATACCGGTCCGCTTCATCGTCGGCATGCGCCATGATCACCAGATCTGCTGCGCGCGCCGATTCAACGATGCGGTCCGCAGCGGTTTTGGATTGTGCTTTGACCCGGCGGTATTCGCATACAAAATCCTCTGTTTTTGTATGCGCATCAAAAACCGCTTCGATCGCATCAGCCTCTTCTTCCTGATTTCGCGAGAACTCTATAAAGACCCCGGCATCAATATGCATTGCGATGCCAGGGTAGACTTCGATGGCCTCCAAAGTATGCAGACCGATCAAATGTGCTCCATGCTTGCGCGCCAGCGGGACTGCAAAGTTCAATAGTGTAGCGGTATGATCTTTGGTCGTCAGGCAGACAAGGATTGTTTTTAGGGGCATTGATCGGTCGCCTTTCATAGCAAATGGATAAGTTGAGGAGTCAGGAACTCTTCACAGTGATTTTCTGAACGCCCGCTTTTGTATTGGCAGGCTTTTGAATGTTGAGTTTCAACACACCGTTTGAGAAGTCTGCCTTCACAGCATCGGCTTCGGGTACAAAGCCTAGCGGTACTTGGCGCCGGAAACTGCCATAGCGGCGCTCAACAAGATGGTATTCCTTTTCCTTTTCTTCCCGGTCGCTGCTTTTCTCTCCTTTGATAACAAGCATTTCACCACTAACCGACACATCGAGGTCTTCGTCCTTGACGCCGGGGATTTCGGCACTGATTTCAAGTCCTTCATCGCTCTCTGCGATGTCGATAGAGGGTATGAGTGCGGTATCAAACCCGGATGCTAAGTCTCCAGCCCCTTGAGCGGTGCTCCGGCGAAACTGGTCAAAAAGTTGCGCCATCTCTTTTGAGAACGGATGCAAAAACGGCGATGCATCCGAAAACAATGAAGGAAGGGTTTGACGTGGCATTTCGATCTCCTTTTTTGCTCAGTGGGTGATTTTGCAAAATTAAGTTTAGTCGTGGATGTTGGCAGCCGATTGATACATCTCAATTTCCGGGCGAAGTTAGATTCAGGACCAATCTAAAGCCCACACTGAAAGCAAAGCAGAAATCTCCAGTAGTGGCTAATGGCGGCCCAGAATGCGACGGCCTAACTTAGTTTAATCACGCTGTTTTAGGGCTTTTGCGGCCAATGCAGCTTCGTCATGCACAAGCACGATCTGGCTGTTTTTCAACGATATGATCCCGGATCGACGTAATGCTGTGAAGCAACGACTGACAGTTTCAACCGTCAGACCCAAGAAGTCAGCAATGTCCACCCGGCTCATTGGTAAAAAGACCCGCCGTCCGACGTTGGTCGCCTCCCCACACCGTTCAAGCATAGTGACCAGAAAAGAGGCGACCCGCTCATCGGAACACTTCAATCCCAACATCATGAAGTGCTCTTGCATCGCGTTGATTTCCCGCAGCGCAGCCTGAAGCAAAGCAAGATGCAATACAGGTTCGCCATCGCCGTTTTCCAATGCCGACCGGCGAAAGGACTTCAACTTTGTGTCAATCAGTGCATCGCAATCCGCCTGGTGTAGACCGTCGTTGGGAAATCCAATGATGTCACCAGGAAAGCCGAATGCAATTACCTGTCTGCGGCCGTCTTCCAAAAGGCGGGTCAGACGGACAGCACCTGTCAAAACCTGATAGAGCCTTTCGACCTCATCTCCTTCGTAGTAAAGGCACTCGCCCTCGCGAAGCCGTGCAGTCCCCATAGCGTGGGTGGCAAGTGTTTCGGAAATTGATGTGGTAAATCGCGTGTGGTTTGGAGAAGATGTGACGTACATTCTGGCAGCCTTCCGTGATTAACGGAAAAGTCTTGCACTATCCGAGTAACGCCATAACGCGATTTAATGTGCGAAATTGTATCAGTTTGTAATCGGATCTTTGAAAGGCTCAACCCTTCTTCCCGTCAACGCATTTGACATTGCTCAACAGCTTATCTTTTTGAAGTAATATTCTGGTCTCCGAAGTGGAAACCGGAGGACAAAATGAAGCCGAAAGTGACATGGGTTCTCATTGCCAATGCAAGATATGCACGCGTCGTATTGCATCGCGGTTTGGGACATGGGCTGAGCGAAATGGCAGATATGATCTGGCATGCCAAGCCACCTGTGGATTACTCAGACCGAGCCGGTGTGGGCCATAGCATAGCAGGGCCAAGCACATCAGCAGTGGATCAAGGTGATCCAAAGGAACAAGCAGATCTGATATTTGCGAAATCAGTCTGCGAAGATCTGGACATAGCTTTCAGGAGAAAGAAATTTGACCGGCTGGTGATATGCGCCGGACCTTACATGCTGGGGCTGTTGCGAAAATCCATGAATGACCAGTTGAAGAGCCAGATCAGAGAAGAAGTATCCAAGGACTTTTCCGGTCTTAACTTAAAACAGCTCGAAGAGCATCTCGGAACGATCCTGATTATCTAACTATATCATGGATGCCCTAAACGATTTTACCTGGGCTCCTGTCCGTTGCTGTGAAGCTTTAACAAAGAGATGAGCCCCAAAAATCCCATTAGATCTGAGAGTGAAATCACACCTTTCAGCGTACTATTTTGACAAACCAGAAATTTGCGCCTGTTTGTTTCTGATATCTTTTTCATCAATTCAGATAGTGGCATATCTTCTGTGACGCAGTTGTCTGGGTTGAGTCCGACAAAAACATCGTTGACCCTGGTGTTCCGCCAATTTTCACGCTCAAGATCCGATAATACCTCGGTGTCAATATAGCCGAGCAGCGTTTCGTTCTCGATTACTGGTACAAAGCTTACATTGAAGCGAAGTATCTTGTTGTAGATGAGATCAGAAATTGTTGTGTCAGGATGAATGGTTATGACGGGTGTTTTGGTCATCAGGGTGCCGACACACCGCTTGGCAAACGCCGCTTGCATAAGCTGGTTTTGATAGCTGGCTTTCGCGGCAGCCAACAAAAAGAAACCGAGCAAGACTTGCCAAAAGCCGCTGACAACAAATCCATTGAACAGCGTCAGGATCCCCAAAACAATGAGCGCAAACGCAAGAAGTTCTCCGGATTTGGAGGCTGTTTTTGTGGCGCGCAGTATGTTGCCTGATTTGTTCCAAAGATACGCTCGCAATATGCGACCGCCATCCAAAGGAAACGCAGGCAAAAGATTGAATAGCGCTAGAATCAGGTTGATGAGTGCCAGATACGAAAACACTGCGGCAAATTCTTCTGGTCCATTGAAAATCATAGAAAATTTCAAAAGAACCCAAAATAAGAAAGCTAAGAACAAGCTCATCAAAGGGCCTGCCACCGCGATGTAGAATTCGTGCGACGCATCTTTCGGTTCGCTCTCTAGTTCAGCGACACCACCAAAGAGAAAGAGTGTGATGCCTCGCGTTGAAACGCCATATGAACGGGCAACAAAAGCATGTGCGACCTCGTGCAAGAGAAGCGATGCAAAGAACAAAAGCATCGTCGCGACCGCTATCATGAAATGCTGCGATGGTGTCGCCTCGGGAAGTCGCGATGGAAATGTGTGCTGGGACAAGCTCCAAGTGATTAGAGCGGCTATTAACAACCAGCTTGGGTCGATTTTCACCTCGAATCCCAACAGGTTCAGGACAGGTCTGGCGTTTTTGAACATGGTGAACCTCGGCTGCGAAAAGAGTACCGCCCGCAAGGCGCAGCGAATTGAGTAAGATCAATCGCGTCCTGTGAATACGCGTCTAGTCAGGCGGCATGGCCCTTCCTGCGACCTCTCTCTCTGCAACCCTGTTCTTCTTTGTCGCATCCGCAATCGTGGTTTGGCTCGCGGGGGCGCGGCTTGCTTATTTGGCGGATGCCTTGTCGGACCGGTTCAAACTGGCCAAGTCGATCATGGGTTTGGTTGTCTTGGCGCTGGCAACATCCTTGCCGGAAGTGGCAACAACGCTTAGCGCCGCCGTGCAGCAAGCCAAGGATCTGGTTCTCAACAACCTCTTCGGCGGCATTGCTCTTCAGACCGCTATTCTTGCCATGTCGGACTTTTGGGCGAGAGGGGCGATCACCAACTACCCGCGAAAAGCCAACCACGCGTTGGAGGCGACACTGCTGGTTCTGATGCTTGGACTGACCCTTGCAATCACGAAACTTCCCAAACCAATCCCCGAAATCGCCAAAGGCTCATTCAAAGTTGTAATGGCAAGGGTCAGTCCAAGCATCAGAACCAGCAGT
>JBCAZO010000279.1:0-4294 GCA_038532975.1 Pseudomonadota bacterium | reverse complement strand
CATAAGATACGTGGGTGTCGTCACGTATCTTATGGGCACTTTCCGACGCCTGCTGCCCACACGCGCGCTTGACTGGATTTTGTCGAAAAACTGAGCTTCCTCGCCTGCGTCACGATTTCCAGTTCGCTTTTTTGGACACACGGTCTAAGTGACCAAGCAAGGGACAAGTGGAAAAATTCGTATGCTCAAAGACCCTCTTTTTATCGTGGCCGCGCTGGCCTGTGGTGTTGTGGCCGTGATCCTGATCAAGGGCATCAGCACCTTTGGCAAGGAAGGTGTGGACAACGCAAAACGCGCCAATAAATTCATGCAATACCGGATCATCGCACAGTTCATTGCAGTGCTTTTGATTTTGCTGTTTGTCTATGTGCGGCGGCAGGCTGGAGGCGAATAAATGGTCGTTCTGAACAAGATTTACACAAAGACCGGAGACGCCGGAGAAACAGCGCTCGGCAACGGCGCGCGCGTGGCCAAACACTCTATGCGTGTCACGGCCTACGGTACCGTAGATGAGGTCAATGCGACCGTGGGTCTTGCCCGCTTGCACAGCGACGGTGACACTGATGCCGCCTTGGCGCGTATTCAGAACGATCTTTTCGATCTTGGTGCAGACTTGTGTCGCCCCGACATGGAAATGGACGCAGAAGCCGAGTATTCGCCGCTGCGCATGGCCGACAGTCAGGTTGAGCGACTAGAGGCCGAGATCGACGTCATGAACGGAGCACTGGAGCCTCTGCGCAGTTTCATCCTGCCAGGTGGAACTGCGCTGGCCGCGCATCTGCATCTGTGCCGCACGGTCTGTCGCCGCGCAGAACGACTGGCAGTGGAATTGGCCACGATGGAATCCGTCAATCCGGCAGCGGTCAAATACCTCAACCGCCTGTCAGACTGGTTCTTCGTCGCGGGACGCATGGCCAATGATGAAGGCAAATCTGATGTGCTATGGGTGCCCGGTGCTAACCGGTGAATTAACTGGCGAAATGGCATAAGAAATGACAAGGTCTCCAGTAAAACCGACGTGATCCAACACGTTTGAGCAGTAAGGATTGTTAATGACCCTGCCAACCATCGCGATGTTCTGGGATGGCCCACCGCTTGGCTTTGTTGAACGCCTTTGCATTACCTCATTTGTTGATATCGGCCATCCGGTTGTGATGTTTTCCTACAACGGCGTTGAAGACTGTCCGGTTGGCGTAGAGCAGGCTTCTGCGTCGGACATCTTGCCAAATCCCGAAAGCATTGTGCGACATGAACGCACCGGCAGCCCGGCCATTCATGCCGACAAGTTCCGCTACCACTTGCTTGCACAGAATGACGGTCTGATCTGGTCTGACACCGATGCATATTGCATAAAACCTTTCTTGCCCAGGGACGGCTACTTCTTTGGCCGCGAAAGCGACAAGGTTGTGGCCAACGGCGTGATGGCCCTGCCCGCCGCATCACCCACCCTGCAAAGCCTGATCGCATTCTGTGAAGATGAGTACGCCATTCCCCCCTGGATGATGCCACGCCATAAAGAGGTGATGCGCGAACGGTTAGCCGCAGGAGACCCAATGCATGTCTCCGAAATGCCTTGGGGCGCTTGGGGCCCCAAAGCTTTGTCCCATTTCCTGCACCAAAACGATGAGTTTAAGCATGCGCTTGACCCACATGTCCTCTATCCGGTGCCATTTGAAGATCGCCGGGTTTACTTTCGCCCAGCCTGGAAAGTGTGGAAACGCGTGCAGGAGGACACAGTTTCGATCCATTTCTATGGCCGCCGCGTGCGTGAACGCCTTTGGAACAAATTCAACGGTAAGCCTCCGGCTGACTCGGTGCTGGCTGAACTCGCAGAAAAACACGGTGTGTCGCCCTAACGCGCCATAAGCCGCGTAATTTTCGCACGATACATCGGAAACGCGACGTCGCTAGACGGAAACGTGACGATTTTGCTCTGTTGTGACGGTAAACAAATCTGTATCAAACGCCTCAGAAGGAATAGCAGAGTCGCGTTGCGCGGCTCTTTGTTGATTTAGGGAGACCATGCATATGAAGGTGCTCGTGCCTGTCAAACGCGTGATCGACTATAACGTGAAAGTTCGCGTCAAGGCGGACGGATCGGGTGTCGATCTTGCCAATGTCAAAATGTCGATGAACCCGTTCGACGAGATTGCCGTGGAAGAAGCCATTCGTCTCAAAGAAGCGGGCAAAGCGGAAGAAGTGATCGCCGTTTCCATCGGCGTCAAGCAATCCCA
Source organism: Pseudomonadota bacterium (assembly GCA_038532975.1). GTDB lineage: Bacteria > Pseudomonadota > Alphaproteobacteria > Rhodobacterales > Rhodobacteraceae > Roseovarius. The sequence goes on along the minus strand of JBCAZO010000279.1, from coordinate 2,060 downwards.
GGAAACGCTGCGCACCGCGCTGGCCATGGGTGCGGATCGCGCCATTTTGGTCGAAGCCGCAGATGATGTTCACACTGATATCGAGCCGCTGGCCGTTGCCAAAATCCTCGCCAAGGTGGTCGAAGAAGAACAGCCTGGTCTCGTCATCGCAGGCAAGCAAGCCATCGACAATGACATGAACGCCACTGGCCAGATGCTTTCTGCGCTGCTCGGCTGGAGCCAAGGCACATTTGCCTCAAAGCTTGATGTCGAAGGCGACAGCGCCGTTGTCACGCGTGAAGTGGATGGCGGCTTGCAAACCATCAAGGTCAAGATGCCGACCATCGTGACCGTAGACCTGCGCCTCAACGAGCCACGCTACGCCTCGCTTCCAAACATCATGAAAGCCAAGAAAAAGCCGCTGGATGAGAAAACAGCCGCCGACTACGGCGTCGACGTCTCACCGCGTCTTGAAATCGTCAAAACCGAAGAGCCTGAAGCCCGAAAAGCAGGCGAAATCGTGGGATCTGTGGATGACCTTGTTGCGAAACTCAAAGAAGCGGGGGCTGTGTAATGTCTGTACTTCTTCTTGCCGAAGTGAATGATGGCGAGCTGGCTTTCGACGCCACCGCCAAAGCTGTTACCGCTGCCAAGCAACTTGGTGACGTGACTGTACTGGCCGCAGGCGGCTCTGCTTCTGCAGCTGGGGATGCCGCTGCCAAGATCGACGGTGTATCCAAGGTTCTCGTGGCTGAAGACGCCTCGTTGGGCCACCGTCTGGCGGAATCGACTGCCGCGCTGATCGTGTCTCTGGCTGATGACTATGAGCATATCGTAGCCCCGGCCACCACTGATGCGAAAAACGTCATGCCGCGTGTCGCAGCCCTGCTCGACGCAATGGTGATCTCGGACGTGTCTGGCGTTGTGGACGGCAACACGTTTGAGCGCCCAATCTACGCAGGCAACGCCATTCAGACGGTGAAATCGGCTGATGCAAAAAAAGTTGTAACCTTCCGCACATCGACCTTTGATGCAGCTGGCGAAGGCGGATCAGCATCCGTAGAATCCATCTCGGCAGTCGAAAACCCCGGCCTGTCGGAATGGGTTGAGGACAAGGTCGCCGAATCTGATCGCCCTGAACTTACCTCTGCGGGCATCGTGGTTTCTGGTGGGCGCGGCGTTGGGTCCGAAGAAGATTTCGCCCTGATCGAAGGTCTGGCGGACAAGCTGGGCGCGGCTGTTGGCGCGTCTCGTGCTGCTGTGGACTCTGGTTTTGCTCCAAATGACTGGCAAGTCGGTCAAACCGGCAAGGTTGTGGCCCCCGATCTCTACATTGCCGTTGGGATCTCAGGCGCTATTCAGCATCTGGCAGGCATGAAGGACTCCAAAATCATCGTTGCAATCAACAAAGACGAAGAAGCGCCCATCTTCCAGGTTGCCGACTATGGTCTTGTGGCCGATCTGTTTCAGGCCGTGCCTGAGTTGACTGAAAAGCTAGGCTAAAGCCTTCGCAAAGAGAACCGAAAGGCCCGCCATCGCGCGGGCCTTTTTCATTTGCCCTTAAGCGCCCAAAGTAGTGTTTACCGCTGTCAATAACAGACGCGCTGCCTTTTTGTGCGCGCGTTGACCAGGTAATTCCCGAGCCACTTGCAAGTCTTCTGGTGCCAAAACTGGATCACCCTGCGCCACATCAATCTTGTCGGCATGGGCAGAAAGGCCAATCTGATATTCAACAAGCTCGACAACATCCGATCGGATCGCGTCAAGCATAGCCCGTGTCACGAGTGCAGGGTCATAATGAATACCCGGCTCATTGCTATGTGTCTCCGGTTTGCGATCTGAGAACCAGAACAGAACTACGGGGCTATTCAATTGGCTCAGAAAGCTCTTCATGCCCTTGACCCAACAAGAGGCAAGCTCTGCATGAACCTGCACAAACCTTTCAGAGGAGACCGAGCGCAAATCCCCAAGCATGTGACGAGTGAAACTGAATTCGGTGAAATCCACTTCTGGAAACAGCTTTAGCAGGGGATCATTGGCTTTCAGAAAGCGGTCATTGCGGCGCGGATGCACCTTGTAAT
>JBCAZO010000278.1:0-4301 GCA_038532975.1 Pseudomonadota bacterium | reverse complement strand
GAAAGCCGTGTTGCGGGCGTTCCCGGTGTCGATGGGTATCCCGGTATCCAGCAGGCCGAGCGCACCTATGCGCTGATGAATTATGTGGCCAACTCGCTGGGTGTGAACTGTGTCTTCTGTCACAACTCCCGCGCTTTCTATGACGGGGCAGAGGTGACGCCGCAATGGGGCACCGAGACGCTGGGCATTCAGATGGTTCTGGAACTGAACAATGACTACCTGATCCCGCTCGAAGGGCTGTATCCGCCCGAAAGATTGGGCCCGGTTCATCAGGACGCGCCGAAGGCGGCCTGCCGGACCTGTCACAAGGGCTATCAGCAACCGTTGCAAGGCACGAATGTGATCAAGGATTGGCCGGAGCTGGCAACGACGTCGGGCGAGCCGGACTACGGCAACTGAACGACCGGGTGGGGCTGCCAAGCAGGTGGTCCGACCCCCAAATCGCGCACCCGCTGCCCGAATGATGCGGGTTGCGCCCAAGCCGCCTTGAGGGGGGTGCGATGCCAAAAGATACACCAACAACACCGCTTCTGGATCGGGTGGCCGGGCCGTCCGACCTGCGCCAATTGCCCGACAGTGATCTGGCTGAAATTGCACGAGAGCTGCGTGCCGAGGTGATTTCCGCCGTGTCCGAGACCGGCGGGCATCTGGGATCGTCACTTGGGGTTGTGGAACTTGCCGTGGCGATCCACGCGGTTTTCAACACGCCCATGGACAAGCTTGTCTGGGACGTGGGGCATCAGTGCTATCCGCACAAGATCCTCACTGGGCGGCGGGATCGCATTCGCACCTTGCGCCAGAAGGATGGGCTGAGCGGGTTCACCAAGCGCGCGGAGAGTGAGTATGATCCGTTTGGCGCGGCCCATAGCTCTACCTCGATCAGCGCGGCACTTGGGTTTACGGTTGGGCGTGACATGGGACGGCCCACGGGCGATGCGATTGCCGTGATCGGCGATGGCTCGATCAGTGCTGGCATGGCCTATGAGGCGATGAACAACGCAGGCGCCGAGGGGCGGCGTATGTTCGTCATTCTGAATGACAACGAGATGAGCATCGCGCCTCCTGTTGGCGCGATGTCGTCTTACCTAAGCGGTCTTTATGCCAATGAGCCGCTGGCCAAAATGAAAAGCCTGGCCGAAGGTTTTGAAGCGGCTTTGCCCGCGCCGATGCGCGAAGGGGCGAAGCGTGCAAGGCAGCTTGTGACAGGGGTGTCAGAGTCCGGCACGCTTTTTGAAGAGCTTGGGTTTGAATATGTCGGGCCGATCAACGGGCATGACATGGATCAGCTCTTGCCAGTGCTGCGCGCGGCACGCACGCGTGCGACTGGACCGGTTCTGATACATGTCTGCACCGTGAAAGGCAAAGGATATGCCCCAGCCGAAAGCAGCGCGGATTGTGGTCATGGTGTCTCGAAATTTGACGTGGAAACCGGTGCACAGGCCAAGAAATCAGCGTCAGCTCCGTCCTATACGTCCGTCTTTGGCAAAGCGTTGACGCAAGAGGCGGCCAGCGATCCCAACATCGTGGCGGTCACGGCGGCGATGCCGTCGGGCACTGGCGTGAACATTATGGCCGAGCGGTTTCCGAACCGGGTTTTTGACGTGGGCATTGCCGAGCAACATGGCGTGACCTTCGCCGCCGGGATGGCGGCAAGCGGGTTGCGGCCGTTCTGTGCGATTTACTCGACCTTCCTGCAACGGGGCTATGACCAGGTGGTGCATGATGTGGCGCTTCAGGGCCTGCCGGTGCGGTTTGCGATTGACCGTGCGGGGCTGGTGGGCGCCGATGGGCCGACACATGCCGGGGCTTTTGATATCGGCTATCTGGGCGCTTTGCCCGGCATGACCTGCATGGCCGCTGCCGATGAGGCGGAACTGACGCATATGGTGGCGACGGCGGCGGCGCATGACGAGGGCCCGATTGCCTTCCGCTATCCGCGCGGCGCGGGCACCGGCGTTGCCCTGCCCGAGCGTGGCGAGGTTTTGGAAATCGGCAAGGGCCGGGTTCTCTTTGAGGGTACTGACGTGGCGCTGTTGTCTTATGGCGCGCACCTGTCGGAATGCCTTGAGGCCGCGGAGATATTGGAAAACGCCGGGTTATCAGTCACTTTGGCCGATGCGCGCTTTGCCAAACCTCTGGACCGCGATCTTGTGCTGCAACTGGCAGGCCATCACCGGGCGCTGATTACGGTCGAGGAAGGCGCGATGTGCGGCTTTGGGGCCATTGTGTTGCAAACGCTTGCCGCCGAGGGCGCGTTGGATCGTGGGTTGGCGATACGCACGATGCACTTGCCGGACCGCTACATTGATCAGGCAAGCCCGGATGAGATGTATGAAGCGGCAGGGCTTACGGCACGAGACATTGCGCTCACTGCGAAACAAGCGGCAGGATCAACCGCCGATATCGTGCCGCTCGGGGTTGTGAGTTAGACGGCAAAACATCACTGATTCATATGTGATTCTGGCCATGCCCCGGCAAAAAAAGTCTTTTTTCCGACAGGCTGTTAGGACAGTTTTCTTGTCATTGGCGGAAATCACCGGCGGTTTTCAAGCACGATTTTGCGGATTTTGCTGCCCTGCAGCACCTTGGGTGGCCGCGTCCACATCGCTTGTGGAAAAATTGAGTTTTGTCAACTCCGTGCGGAGCCGGCTTAATCTTTCTTTTGAGTCTGTGATGGCGGATGTTCCTGTTGCAAATGCCGCAGCTGCTTGGTCAAGTGGTATAGAAATGGTCCAAGAAACTCTTTGACTCAGAGGCACTTGAGCAGAACCCTTGTGCCAATGCCGGGGCAAACCGGCGGGGCAAGAGGGAGCCAAAAAATGACCACATCGGAAGACCCGCAAGACGCGGGTGAAGGCCACATGGAGTTTTCGACAGATTACGAAATGGGCCAGGACAATATCAGGCCACTGGGGCTTGATATTCACAACCCGGTATTCCTGATATCGAGCATCGTGATTTTCGGTTTTGTATTGATTGCTCTGGCCAATCAGGAAGCCACCGCAGAGTTCTTTGGTTGGCTGCGACCATGGCTGACCAGCACGTTTGATTGGTTTCTCGTGCTGTCAGTGAACGCCATTACGCTTTTCTGTCTCGCGCTGATCGTTTTGCCCGTGGGCTCGGTCAGGATCGGCGGCAAGGATGCAAGACCTGATTACTCTTACCCTGGCTGGATCGCGATGATGTTTGCGGCCGGTATCGGGATCGGGCTGTTGTTCTTTGGCGTGCTTGAGCCGGTTTACTACAACTTTGCCGAAGACGGAGGGGCGCGACCGCTCAATGTCGATATCACGCAGCCGGGCAATGAATATGTGGGTGTTGTCGGAACCATTCACCACTGGGGCCTCGAAGGGTGGGCGATCTATGCTGCCGTTGGCCTCAGCCTTGCGATTTTCTGCTACAACCTCGGTCTGCCGCTGACACTCCGCTCGGCGTTTTATCCGCTTCTGGGTGAGCGTGTCTGGGGCTGGTGGGGTCATGCGATTGATACGCTGGCCGTGTTTGCGACGCTCTTTGGCCTGACGACATCGCTGGGTCTGGGTGCGCAGCAGGTGGCGGCGGGTCTCAATGAGATCTTCGGCATTGAGCCGTCGAATACAGTCACGGTTCTGCTGATCATCGGGATCACCATGATTGCCCTGGGTTCGGTTCTGCTTGGCATGGATAAAGGCGTGAAGCGGCTGTCGGAGATCAACATGGTCATGGCCGTATGCCTTTTCCTCTTTGTGATCTTTGTCACCGGGATCGGGGCGGCCATCACGCGCTATTTCAACGTGATGGTGGATTACGTCGTGATGCTTCCGGCCCTGTCCAATCCGTTCGGGCGAGAAGACACCAGCTACTTCCACGGCTGGACAACCTTCTACTGGGCCTGGTGGATCGCATGGTCGCCTTTCGTTGGGATGTTTATCGCACGCATCTCCAAGGGTCGCACGGTGCGTGAGTTTGTCATCTGTGCGCTTCTGGCGCCCACGGCGGTCTGTGCGCTCTGGATGTCGACCTTTGGTGGGGCTGCGATTGACATGCTCAATGCAGGCGGTGCCGAAGGTGTGAAAGCCACAGTGATCGACAGCTACGCCCCAGAGGGTGCGCTCTTTGGGTTCCTCAAGGAATTGCCGCTCTATAGCATCGTGGCACCCATTTCGCTGATCCTGATCGTGATCTTCTTCGTCACGTCCTCAGACAGCGGAAGCCTTGTGATCGATACGATCACGGCTGGTGGCAAGATGGATGCGCCGGTGATCCAGAGGGTCTTCTGGTGCACGCTGGAAGGGCTTGTGGCGATTGCGCTGCTGCTTGGC
>JBCAZO010000277.1:0-4326 GCA_038532975.1 Pseudomonadota bacterium | reverse complement strand
GCCTTCATTGACGACATGCGCGCTGTGCACGGCATTTCCAAAGTACAAACCGTCGGTTTCACCAAAGATCCGACCCGTGTTGACGACCTTGCCGTGAAAGCTCAGCCCGTCCGACACCTCGATACCACGCGCGCTGTTCGAAATGATCTGCCCGTCGTTCTTGAGATCACCCTTGAAGGATGTCCCGCCGCCTTCGAGGCCGGAAAACAGACGAATGCCGTCACCGTTCGTGTTCAGGCCTTCGGGTGCCTCACCACGGCCGACAATGCGGCCATAGTTTTCGATCGTGGCCTCAACAGCCTCGCCCGCTTCATCACCCAGTTCGAACGAAACGCCAGCACCGTTGTTGCCACGGCCAGCATCGATCAACCCATTTTCATAGTTGATGACCGTGATGTCCTCGGCCTCGTTGTCGGCGTAGATCGTGCCGTTTCGCTGATCGCCCGTGCCCAGGATTGCGCCGTAGTTCAACACGGTTGCGCCAGATCCCAGGATATCGACGGCCCGACTGTCGCTCGTGACCTTACCGAAGTTGGCGAGAACAGCGCTGTTACCCGTAAGCCGCACTCCATTGACGCCGCCAGAGATTGAGCCTGCATTCAGGATAAGGGCGTTGTCACCGCTTGCGTCGACGCCGTCTTGCTCGCCTTTGACGGCACCCCCGGGGAAAACGGCCAACAGGCCATTGTCGCCTGACATGTCGACGGCCGGCGCGATGCCATCGGCCTGCGCCTTGCCGTAGACGAGGAAATTGGCGTCGTCGTCGTCCAGCGTAACGACAGGGTCGTTCTTGACCGAGGTTTTGTCGCCTGGACCCAAGACCAGCGTCGACCCGGGGCCGTCGCTGTTTCGGGGCTGGTTGTCTCCGTCAGGAATGATCGTGACGTCGAATGCGTCGAGAAGTCTTGAAACGAATTCATTGGGCAATGGCATGTCATGTTCCTCTCAAATGGATCGAAATGGAAAGAACCGTTCTTTGCTGACCGGCTCATTAATCGGACTAAGGGAGGAACAGGACCGAGCGTGAGAGCCAGTCCTGCAGAGGGCCTATTCACTTCTGTCGGTAGAACAATCAGGGCCGCATACAAGCCATGCTGGCGACCGGTGGGGTCGCCAGAAACATTCTCTAATCCAGAGACTTTGTGCCCGTTGGCCTTAAGTCAGGCCACCTGCGGCAGGGCGGCGGGTGTCGCGAAAGTGCGCTTGGCGGCATTTTCGGTGAACTTCTTTATCGTGACAACACGCGGACAGTTCCGAAGATCTTGTCTGGTGAGCAACCAAACCGGGACCCGCACCTCGAATACCCTCTCCGAAATGCGCATCAGGTCAGATCCTTCCCCGACCAGATAAGGTGGCAAAGGTACGATCCCCATGCCGGCCTCTGCCGCATTGACTTGTGCCATCAGGCTATCGCAGGCGACGGCCGTTTCGGCATCACTGGTCAATTCCCGCAGCACTTGGTTCTGATCGACATTTTGCAGCCGGCCTGTGCCCCTGATGATAAGATGCTTTCCCAATTCTTCGGGATGTTGCGGTATCGGATACTTTGCGAAGTAAGACCGGGACCCATAAAGATGAAACGGCACGCTCGCCACTTTCTTGCCGACCAAGTTTTCGTCGGTGGGATTCCCCATACGAAGCGCAAGGTCGGCGTCGCCCGCTGAAAGGTTGAGCATCTCGATCGATAACATCAATTGAATGTCGAGGTCTGGGTGTTCTCGTTTGATTTTCTGAAGCCGTGGTACCAGCCAATGGGCACCTAGTCCGTCGGGCGCCGTCAGTTTTATCTGACCGACGATCTGATTGGAAGCCGTGGCGATCCGGTCCGAAATACAGCGGGCTGCTCCGGCCATCTGCTCGGCTTGATCGAAGATGGCGTGCCCCAAATCGGTCAACGCGTAACCTTGGTTTAAACGGTTGAACAAGCGCGCACCCAGATCCTCTTCAAGATCTCGTATGCGTCGGCCTACTGTCGGTTGGGAAACACGCAAAACACGGGCGGCCTGGGTCAGGCTCCCTGCCTTTGCAACTGCATGAAAGAATCTTACCTCGTCCCAGTTCATGACGTTTCTCCGCTCAAAAATGTCATTGGCTGCCGGGTGTCGAAATCCGGTTTTCCGCTTTGTGCTGACAAAATTGATAAATCCTGCCCGACCGAGGCACTTGTGATGTCGGTCACGGCTCACGCTTTTGTGCGCCGTGAGGGTGCGGTTTCGACTCTGTGGTTTGGACTTCTTTGATCGATTCCACTCGTCAGTTCGAGTGCTGCCCGTGCCCCTACCAGATGGCTGCTGGCACCGCGATCTCGCAGTACGTAGACGGCTATTCGCGTTATCAGATGGTGTGGAGATTCCAACTCGTCCGGTCGGACATCGAAAGACCCGCTATCGCCTTGCTCCAAGCCTGAACGATCAAGTTGTGAGATGCGCCCGGGGCAATCTGGGGCAAAGTCTCAGTCTGTCCCGAGGTGAAGAGATCGACCACCGCCTGTTGCACCATACGGTTGCGGGGCAGGGCGCCATGAGCCACCCCCGGCGCATACCATCTTGCAACACCGGCAAGATGGCTGGTCTGCCAAGGCACGCGGCCATCGCCTGCGATAGTGGTCAGGATTTGCAATCCGGACCGTGTGGCCCTGAGACCGATTGGCGTTGCGGCAGCCTGACCAGAGATCATCACGATGCGCCCTGCATCCTCTTTCCGCAGAACCATGTCCTGTCTTAGTTTCCGGGCGGCTTGAAGCGCCTGTGCTGGCGGAGGTGCCCACCCGGCTGGCGTCACCGCTTCCAGCGGTTCCCACGAATGCTGCTGCAAATAGTCCGTACCCCAACCAGAGGGCAGCAGCTCGAGAAACCCGGGCAGCTGGCTCAGCAAGGCAAGCGTTGATGCAGCGGCACTTGATCCAAGGCAGGTCCGCAAGGTGCGGATCACCGGCCCCAACCCCAGCAGCGTCCGTACGATCGACATGGAGCCACCATTGGGTGTCCCCAGCATCGTCAGCAGCACACCGGGTTGGGCATTGCACAAACGTACCCACGTGTCGCGATGCCGCGTGATCATGACCCGGGCAAGCATTCCGCCCATCGAATGACCGAGGAAACGAACGGGTTGGCCCGATCCTTCCAGCCTGGACGATACGAGCCGGACAGCTTGATCGAGGTGACGCGCTTCATCCGCCAAAGAGCGACGCCAATCGTAGGCAAACTCGATCACATCGGCTGTTTGGCGCAAACGGGCGGACAGAGCGGAGTAAGGTCCATTCACTAAACTCGACGGCAGAATGCCGCAGCAATCAATTGCGAGGTTTGTCGCCCCGCTCGCAACAAGGCTGAGCGGCGATGGCCAAATCTCGCGGCCGTCGCAAACAAGCCGGCTGCCCATCAATCCGGGCAGCAAAAACACGACAGGTCGCTTGCCCGAAATCCTTTGAATTTGTGAATAAATATCTTGCCGCATCAACTTCGGCCTCACTTTTTATAATCACCTTGCTGCCAGATGGCGGCAGGCGCCGGACAGTCGGAGCAAACTCCGACCATCCGGTTACCATTCAACACGGGACCAAGTACCCTATCGCCTGATGCTCGCCAGGGAGCCGAAACCGATTCACGTCCAAAGACGCTGCCCCGGGAATTGAGGCCACTCACGGAATATGCCTGTAATTGGCTTTCGGTTCCGACGCCCTGGTTCCTTTTGAGCGTGACTTAACCCTGGGTCAGCCAAGGCCGCAAAAACAGCTGGAGAGGGTGATTTACGGGAAAATTTGCGATTTTTTAACGATCAATAACGGAAGCGGTCCTTTGCTGACGCCGTGTTGCGACAAAACGGTGGTGGCAAACTCACGAAATGGTGGACATACTTTGCCCGCGCCTTCGACGGTACTGGTCAGCGCATCCCAAATAAAGTTTTGCTTCTTCTGAAGGCCAAGGTCCGACAAAAGGGGCAAATGAAGCTACGTTTGCCTCGCCCAGCCGTCACGACGTGACTAAGCGTCTATTATAGCCGACAGGATCGCCGCTTCGGCATCCTTGGTGTCCGCGGTGCCGCCCAGATCCCGCGTTCGCGTTTCCGCCTGTTCCATGCTGCGTTCTACAGCATGGATCAGAGCGTCGGCGGCCTTGGATTCGCCCAGATGGTCAAGCATCATCGAGGCGCTCCACACCGCCGCGATTGGATTTGCCAACCCTTCGCCAGCGATATCGGGTGCCGATCCGTGAACAGGCTCGAACATCGAAGGGTGCGTGCGTTCCGGGTTGATGTTGGCAAATCCAATCGCGGCGGTGTGGAGCGCCTCGATGATGCTTGACCATCTGGGCGAATCCAAGGCCG
>JBCAZO010000276.1:0-4332 GCA_038532975.1 Pseudomonadota bacterium | reverse complement strand
GTTTCAAATTCGTCTTCGATATAGGCAATGAAGTCTGGGTGTACCGTCTCAGTGACCGGTGCACGCGCGACGGCATGCAACATAAACAAATCGAAACGGCACAGTCCCCGGGGATTCGAATGCAAAAGTGCGCGCATGAAGTCGTGCGACGCCCACGACATCCGGGACAGGTTGGTTGGTCGCTCTTGCAGCTTGGACGTGAATACTGCTTCGCGTTCGAAGAGCAGAACGTCCATGCCAAAAGTAAAGGTTTGGAAGAGTTCTTCGATCAGGATTGATTTGTAAAACGCGCGCTCGACCTGGTCGGGGGTGCGGAATGCAGGTTGCTTGACCATGATGTGGGTGCCCTGACCGTGACGCCCAAAAAACGTCTGCGCCATGGCCGGGGAGGTTGCCGCATAGCCGCGGCCCCTTGGAAGGCCAAGCGCGTAGACGTCGTTCATCCAGTTCAAATCGGCTGACAAGGCAACATTTGGCGGCAAACCGGAATACAACCGAAGCACCACGGTGCGCCCGGCCCCACATCCACGCGCATCGGCGCCTGCGAAGCGCATCGGAACGCGCTTACCAAAGGTATGGTTCAGCAGGTCCAGAAAGGTAGTCAACGTATCAGCCGTTAGCGGATGAGGCTCTTCTCCGACGATGCAAATCGCCGCGCCTGATAGGTTCCGCCCATGGATCTCGACCGGAATGGCCATGTTGCGACCGACCATCGTGGTGCGCAGCTCATAGCTCCAGCCCTGGCGTGCCAGGTTCAGATAGGCCCCCCGATCTGCCATAGCGTTTGAGGCTATAACGGCGCAAATGATGGCCGCTAGGCCAACGCGTACTTGGTTAATCAGGCTCATACTCGAGCACTTTAGCGCTCAGGTTGGCTTTTGCCAGTGTACGAAGCTCTCGATGTCCGCTTGTGCTGCGGCGTTTGATCGGCCCCCGCCCGTTTTTCCAAGAAATCCGCCACTGGCTTTTGAAACTGATTCTTTCTTGGCCAGAAATTCTATAACTTCAGCGATGCACCTTTGCGGTCCCTGGTGGCATCCGCGTCAATGGTACCGCCAGCGTCGCCAGTATCCGCACCACCTGACGTTGGCACAGTTTGCCAATTCCGTTGGACATCAATCGAATGGCGTTCCCGCACCAGCCGGCATCTAAACCCGTCGGTCTATGGGATTGCGCGTGCTGTACAGGGTTTGCGATCACCCGTTTCCAATGCATCGACTTTGTCGCAAGCCGCTTTGCTTGTGAAACCAACAGGCAACGGGCAAGCTGAATCGGCGCAAAGTAGGGAGGCGAGATGTCGTTAGGGTTGAGGGTTCGAAACCTTGGTTTCGAATATGGGCCGAAGCGCGCCTTGGACGATGTGTCGTTCGAGGTAGAGCCCGGTTCGTTTTGCGCGTTGCTCGGGCCGAACGGCGCGGGCAAGTCTACCTTGATTTCGCTTCTGACCCGGTTGCTGGTCAACCCATCAGGCGAGATTACGATAGCGGGACATGACTTGCGGCAAAGCCCCCGCAGCGCACTGGCCGACCTCGGGGTGGTATTTCAGCAACCAACGATCGACTTGAATCTGACGGTCCGCCAGAACTTGGCCTATTTCGCCGCATTGCACGGGCTTGCCCGCACTGAAACGCCAAGTCGTATCGATGCCGCTTTGGACCAATTGGGTATGCTTGAACGCGCAGACGAAAAAGCGCGCGCGCTGAATGGGGGGCATCGCAGACGAATGGAACTGGCACGGGCCCTGCTACACCAACCAAAAGTGCTTTTGCTGGACGAACCGACTGTTGGGTTGGATGCCGCCGCGCGCAGCGGGATCACCGAACATGTGCACAACTTGGCCAATGACGGTTTATGCGTGCTTTGGACAACGCACTTGACGGATGAAGTGCGCGACACGGACCGACTTTTGGTTCTGCATCAGGGTCGGATTCTGGCCGACGGCACGGCGGGCACCATCCGCGGCAATCAAAACCTGAGCGATTGGTTCCTGTCCCGAACAGAGGTTGCGGCATGAGCGGCATCTGGGGCGTGGCCCGCGCGATTATCGGGCGTGAATTCCTGCGGTTCATCCATCAACGCGAACGGTTCATCGCTGCGCTGGTGCGCCCTTTGGTCTGGCTTTTGATCTTTGCTGCAGGGTTCCGCGCGGCATTGGGGCTGTCGATCATCGCGCCCTATCAGACATACATCACGTATGAGACCTACATCGTCCCCGGACTGTGCGCGATGGTACTGTTGTTCAACGGGATGCAATCATCACTCAGCCTGGTCTACGACCGCGAAATGGGATCGATGCGATTGTTGCTGACCAGTCCCTTCCCACGCTGGTGGCTGTTGCTCTGCCGGATCTTTGGATCGACGGTCATTTCGATCTTGCAGGTCTATACCTTCCTTGCGATCGCCGCGCTGTTTGGGATCACTATGCCACCGTGGGGATACGTCGTCGTATTGCCGGGCCTGGCCCTGGCCGGAGTGATGCTGGGCGCGCTCGGGCTGGTGCTGTCGAGCTTTATCAAGCAGCTTGAAAACTTTGCCGGAGTGATGAACTTTGTCATCTTCCCGATGTTCTTCCTGTCCTCGGCGCTGTACCCACTTTGGAAAATGGCAGAAAGCTCACCGCTGTTGCGCGACATATGTGCGCTGAACCCATTCACCTATGCGGTCGAGTTGATCCGCTTTCTGCTTTACCTGCAGATGAACTGGACCGCACTGCTGTGGGTCGTGACCAGTACGCTGATCTTTGGCGGCATCGCCGTCTGGGGTTACGATCCCGCGCGCGGCCTGATGAAGCGCAAGACATGACGCCGCTACGCGTCCATCTCTGCAAACGACACTTGTTGGCACGTCCAACTCTGGATGGTGAAGTTGGGATGCGCGTCCACCCACTTGGCCAATTCAGGCTGCGCCCCCATCAGGCACATCTGCGGTGTGATATCCGTGAATACCAGACTGCGCTCGCGGCAGTCTTCTGGTGAGGCAGCAAGGCATGCGACAAATAACAGCTCGATCATTTTTTGTCCTCGTCAATATAGACTTTCGTCCCGCACTAGCTTCCGCATATGAGCCGAGAAAACTTGAAGTGAAGTTAATTCAGCCATCACTCGACTCTCGGTTGCTTCTTCGCGCCCCCTTTTTAGGCATATGCTGAAATCTGGGCAGATATTGGGCAACTCTTTGCAGTCGAAACTCGGCTTCGGAGCCGCGCTGCTGGGGATAGGCACTTGTGCGACAGTGATGATCTTGTGGTTTGGCATGCAGGCCGTGTCCGACCGGCTCGAGGCAGCGTTGCAAGCAGAAGAGCGCGTGGCGCGCTATTCGGTCTTGTCCCGGCAAACGGCAAGCTTCCTGGTCGTGGCCACTGAAGCCATCCAAACCGGACTGTCACGCGACGATCGGATGACTCGCGTCGCGCCGATTGTCAGTCAGATGGACAGCACCTTTGACAGTCTGCACGACGATGTCCGCAATGCAGTCGAAAGCGCTGCGACCCTGGGGGTCGACACGCAGTCCCGTTACGCCACGCAATCCCTGGGCCTGGCACGGATGGAAGCGCTGCTGGCGTCAGCCTTGACCGGTCTGAACGCAGATAGCCGGGATCAAAATCACCTGCGGGCGCATATCGACACGTTTTCCTCTGCCTTTGATCCATTGCTCAGCCAGGCCGTCAACACGGAAATCCGGTTTCGATCCGAAGCGCTGGCCGGGATCAACGCGCTGCGCCTTCGCCTGACCAGGATCGCACTGGTCATTGCGGGTCTGACAGTCGTTGCCGTCGTCCTGTTCTATTTTCGGCTGATCCGCCCGCAATTCCGACGGCTGACCCAGTTGCGACTTGCGGCCTTGCAGATCGGTCAAGCGGACTTTGCCGTCGCCCTGCCCAATTCAGGCCGCGACGAAATCGGCCAGCTTTACAGCGAAACCAATCGCATGGCGCAGGCTTTGCAGGCCCGGCAGGACGATATCGAGGCTGAGTGGAAAAGGCTCAATGAAACCATCGAAGAACGGACGGAAGCGTTGCGCTCTGCCATCACAACTCTTGCGGAAATTGATAAAAACCGACGCCGCTTATTTGCTGATGTCAGCCATGAGTTGCGCACGCCGTTGACGGTCATTTTGATGGAAGCACAGATCGGTCTAAAGGAGACCGACAACCCGGCATTCGCCACGATCGAGTCGCGTGCGGCTCGGCTCAACCGGCGCATTGACGACCTGTTACGGGTGGCCCGGTCCGATAACGGACAGATGGTGTTGGACACCCGGGATGTCGGGTTGGCTGAAATACTGGACGCCGTAGATGCTGAAATCAGGGCCGAAGCAGACAGTGCCGGCATG
>JBCAZO010000275.1:0-4343 GCA_038532975.1 Pseudomonadota bacterium | reverse complement strand
AAAAGCTCACCTCTATCAGTGATCTGACAGACCGGATCGAAGAGGCAACGGAAGCAGGACGGAAATCGATCCTTCTTCTGGTTCGCCGTGCAGGTGAACCGCGATTCGTGGCTTTGTCTCTCGAAGACAGCTAAGCAGTCTCAAATCTAAATTAAAGCGGGGCGTTCAGTTTGGGCGCCCGCTTCGCTTTTAGGCATGCGGGAATTCCATCAGAGCCGTGTCTTTGCGCAAATAAAGAGGATGTTTCGCCGAGCCGTCTTTGTTTAGTCCCAAGCATTTTAACGGTCGTCCTGTTGCAGCAAGAGAGCCGATGACAGTCTGCACGGTGCCTGCGTAGCGTTGATGAAGTTTCCCATAAGCCATCACAATCAGCTCAGACTCCCTCGCCATATCCAACAAAGCCGGTAGATTGGCCGAACTCGTCGCGCGATCAGGGTCATGAGGAATGTCTTTTGGCGACGTGGCGCGCCAGTCTAGGACATTGCCTTTGAGGTATCTGGTAAACCCCCAATCGCGTGCAAACATCAGCTCGCGGTGACATGTTGGATCTGACGCGCTGGCATCCGCAACCGAAGGGTTCATGCCCACAAACAGAACCGCGCGTGGTGCTGCCCCTTCTGGCGTCCAGTCCCGGGTCAAGGCCTGACGATAGTGCCCACAGTCAGAGAATGTTGCACCGCCAATAACACCATCAGGCAGCCGCAGGCGTACTTTTCCGCCAGGATCGTGTGGATCTGTCATGGGCACAGTCGCATCAGCCATTAGGCGCATCCAGATTGAAAACCCGTGACGGGTGCAATTCCCCGCCTTTAAAGCGTCCGACAGCTACGGCTCGCTCATCATAGGCAGCCCAACATTCCTCACCATATTCAAGATCAGCCCCAATCACTGGCCCTGGATTGCCATTGCGCAGGCGCGCGAGTCCCGCATCCGTGCATTGTGTTTTCGGCAGATCAGTCAAACCTGTCTCCAGTGGTTTCAAGTACGCATCCAATTCCGAGCTTTGCGCCATGGCTTCGATCTGTTCAAATGTCAGGCCATCTTCCGCCCGAAATGGCCCCGACCAAAGCCGCCGGAGCGACAGAACATGCCCGTAGCACCCCAGTAGTTCGCCCAGGTCACGCGCGATGGACCGCACGTAGCCACCTTTGCCGCAAGTCATTTCAAGCTCTATTGTATCGACATCAAACCGGTCCGTCAGGATCAGTTCCTCCACCCAAAGCGGTCGGGCCTCGACCTCGAAATCCTCGCCGTCACGCGCGAGCTTATAGGCCCGCCTGCCATCAATCTTCACCGCGGAAAACTTGGGCGGCACCTGCTCAATATCCCCAACAAACTGACCCAGAGCAGCCTTGATGGCCTCGTCATCAGGGCGCAAATCACTTTCAGCGATTACTTCGCCTTCGGCATCATCGGTGTTCGTCGCCTGACCAAGCCGAACGCTAAACTGATAACATTTCAAAGCATCGGTGATGTAGGGCACAGTTTTCGTGGCCTCGCCAAGTGCAATAGCCAAAACGCCCGTTGCCTCGGGATCCAGCGTACCGGCATGACCAGCCTTTTGTGCCTGAAACGCCCAGCGCACCTTGTTCACGACGGCGGTCGAGGTCATCCCGGCAGGTTTGTCGACGACCAACCAACCCGAGATGTTGCGACCCTTGCGCTTGCGTCCCATGAATTTTCCTACACCTGATCAGAGGGACGCGGCGTACCCCAGCGATAGCTATGTGTCAATCAAACCACGCGCCGGCCTTAGCCGCTACTTCTCTGCAACGACACCAACGATAGGCCCCATTGGAAACCCTCCATCGTGACGGCCAATCTCTGGCGCATAAAGCCTTGAGATACTGCCGTCGAAGTAAAGCGCTTGGGGCACCCCGATATGATCCCGAAAGAGCCGCGCGAAAGCATGGAAATTGACCGGTTCATCCGAGATGGCGAACCAGGTCTTCGCGCCATCTGCAGACGTGCCCACACCATTTCGGATAAAAAGGCTGTCGCTGTCTTTGAGGAACTTCGGATGCAGATTGCCATCAATCACCAGCATCGGCCCCGATTGCGTTGCAAACTTGCACTCTGGCGTAGTTTGCTCAAACTCAAGGGTCTCAATCACGTCTGACCGATCGTCACGGATACAAAACACACCGTTAGGCAAAAGGCCAAAATTCCCCGGACCATCGCGCGTGATCAGGGGTGTTCTGACATTACTGTTCTCAACATAGTGACCGACCGGGCTTCGGTCTTGATGATACATGCCGGCATTCATTGCAAAGCGCAGCTTTTGATCCACGCTCTCGAGATGCTGATCCACATTGTCAAAACTGGCCAATGGCGCGCCGGTTTCCGGGTCATTCAGAAAAAGCTGTAGCGTGTTCTCGGCGCTGTTCACTTCGCAGATGGTGTAACCCGCTCCATCAAATTCAACCGACGTGCACTCCGCCGCATGAGCCGCCAATGGAGCCAGCCCTAAGGCGAACACCCACCTTAACATCGCGCTAATCTTCAATATCACGTCGTACAGCATCCTGGGCAAAAAGCCTCCGAGTTTCGTCAAGCTGATCAAAAGTCTCATCCAGCCGAAACCGCAATTCGGGTGCGAATTTCAGCGCAAGTTTCTTACCGATTATCCTGCGCAATTCACCTTTGTTACGGGTGAGCAATTCGATGACGTCATCCCGCCCCTGTCCACCCAAAGGCAGAACATAGGCTGTTGCCACCTTTAGGTCCGGTGATGTGCGAACCTCACCCACTGTAACCGAAAGACGATTCAGATCAGGATCATGCACATCACCGCGCATCAACACATCCGAAAGCGTGCGACGGACCAATTCTCCGACACGCAGCTGTCTTTGTGAGGGGCCAGGGCCGTCATGAAACTTGTTCTTTGCCATGCTCCAGCATCTATGCTCTGCGTGAGGCTTTGCCAAGCGATGATCACCACGCTAAGGAAGTCTGGCGGAATTTTGGAGACAAGATCATGACAGACGCGCCAGGTATCGTTATCACCGGGGCCTCGGGTCGGATGGGACAGATGTTGATCGAAACGATCAATGCGTCTGATCGCGCGACGCTTGTGGGTGCCATTGAGCGTTCCGACCATCCCTGGATCGGCAAAGATCTTGGCGAAATGATGGGCGGTGCGAGTTCCGGCGTTGTTGTGACAGATGACGCGCTAGAGGCTTTTGCCAAAGCACAGGCCGTTGTGGATTTCACCTCTCCAGCGGCATCCGTCGAATTTGCAGGTCTCGCGGCACAAGCGCGATGCGTTCACGTGATTGGGACTACAGGTTTTGATGAAGATGACCTGAAAAAGATCAACGCAGCGGCGCGCCATGCAACGGTCATCCGCGCGGGCAACATGAGCCTTGGCGTCAATCTCTTGGTGCAACTGACCAAGAAAGTGGCTGCTGCCCTGGATGACGACTACGATATCGAAATCATCGAGGCGCATCACAACCAAAAGGTCGATGCGCCGTCAGGAACGGCACTCATGCTTGGCCAGGCGGCGGCAGATGGGCGAGGCGTGTCGCTGGGTGAGGTCGCGGACAGAGGACGTGACGGCATAACCGGAGAACGCAAGCGCGGCCAAATCGGCTTTCACGCCATACGCGGCGGCGACATTGTGGGAGAGCATGACGTGCTCTTTGCTGCGCCCGGGGAACGCATTGCGCTTCGTCACGTTGCCTCTGACCGCGCGGTGTTTGCGCGCGGTGCACTCAAGGCCGCGCTATGGGGCCAGAGCCGCAAGCCCGGCGAATATGACATGTTGGATGTCCTGGGCTTGAAAGAAAATTGATCCAAACCATTTTCCACACCGTAAAAGTTTCAATAATGATCACTGGTGTGGACACATGCGACTTTTATCAGCTTTAATCATCGGCCTGATGGCCGCTTCGCCAGCTATCGCAGATGGCTTCGACAAAATTGATGATCGCGACACGTTTGTGGAAGTGATCAAGGACAAGAAACTCAAGCGTTTTGGCATTGATCTAACCGTTTCACCGGGCGGCGAGATTGCGGGCAGAGCATTTGGGCGGTCTGTCACAGGAGCTTGGCAATGGAAATCTGGCTACTTCTGCCGCGACCTTTACTGGGGCAAGCGTGACCTTGGACCGAACTGTCAGGCGGTGAAAATCCAAGGTGAGACAATTCGCTTTATCTCTGACCAAGGAACAGGCCAGTACGCTGATCTTGTTTTGAAATAGCCTTTCACAAAGCGCGGTCGTATCAAAAATCGACCGCGATTCCCTTCTTTTCCCAATCGCCATAACGCACGGGTTCTGGTCCCTTGCGGCCGCCAAGCTCTTTGGGAAGGTCCAAATCTTTCGCCTTCTTTCTGCGTT
>JBCAZO010000274.1:0-4367 GCA_038532975.1 Pseudomonadota bacterium | reverse complement strand
GTTGGCGATGGACGAGCCCGAGATCATCCCCGTCATCATCGATGACAACACGCTGGCTTTGGCCGGCCCACCGCGTAGGGCACCCAAAAGCGCAATAGCGACTTTAATGAACCAGTTGCCGCCGCCCGCCCTGTCGAGAAGGGCTCCGAACAGCACGAAGAGGAAGATCATCGTGGTTGACACGCCAAGTGCGACGCCAAAGACACCTTCGGTCTGCATCCAGTAATGACCAAGCGCCTTGGGCAGGGACGCACCGCCATAGTTGGTGATGTTTCGCGCCCATTCGGAGTAGCCGCCAAAGAAGGCGAAGGCAACGAAGCAGGACGCAATGATGACAAGCGGCAGGCCAAGCGAGCGATAGACCGCGATCATCAGGACGATCATGCCGATGGCCGACACGGTGACATCTGTCGTGTTCCAGAGACCAGGACGGTCCGCGATCTCGAAGCGGAAGATCACAAGGTAGAGGCAGGAACCCACGCCAAGGACCAGCAAGAGCCAGTCATAGGCGGGAATGCGGTCGCGTGGTGATCCTTTGAACAAAGGGAAGGCCAGCGTGGCCAGCATGATGGCGAAGGCAAGGTGAACGAAGCGCGCCTGCGCGACAATATTGGCGAATATGCTGAGACCTGTGGCTTGTGACAGTTGGCCCGGAAGTTTGGAGGCGATGTAAAGCTGGAACAGCGACCAGACAATGCAGGTTCCGATGATCAGGCTGCCCTGCCAGTTTGTTGGATTGCGCGCACCGGTATCGGCTTCAGCGACCATGTCGTCGGCGCTGCGTTCGACAGTTGCTTGATCAGTCATGGCGTCCCCCTTGTGTCACGGATGTTTCCCGTGGAAGGATGCGCCCGTTGATCGGGCGCACCCCTTATTTTCAAGCCTTGCGGTTTATTTCAGGCCGAGTTCCTTGTAAGCCTTTTCCGCACCCGGGTGGATCGGCGCGCTGAGACCGTCCGACACCATCTCAGTCGGGTCAAGGTTAGCGAAGGCCGGGTGAAGCTGGCGGAAATCGTCAATGTTTTCCATGACCGATTTGGCCACGACATAGACAACATCATCCGACACGTTGGCCGAGGTCACGAAGGTTGCACCGACACCGAAGGTCGTGGTCTCCTGATCGTTGCCCGCATACATGCCGCCCGGGATAGTTGCGACACGGTAGTACGGATTATCCTCCACCAGTTTGGTGATCGGATCGCCCTCGACACTGACAAGTTTCACGTCACAGGTCGTGGTGGCTTCCTTGATGGCCGCAGCCGGGTGACCGATGGTGTAGATCATCGCATCAATATTGCCGTCACAAATCTGCTTGGCCATTTCCGAACCTTTGTACTCAGTCGCAAGGGCCAGATCGTCCATGCCGATGCCAAAGGCGTCCATCACAACTTCCATGGTCGCCCGCTGACCAGAGCCGGGGTTCCCAACATTGACGCGCTTGCCTTTGATGCCGTCAAAGGTTTCGATGCCGCTGTCAGCACGCACAAGCAGTGTGAACGGCTCAGGGTGAACTGAGAACACGGCACGCAGGTCGGGGAACGCTGCATCTCCCTCGAACTTCGAGGTGCCGTTGACGGCGTGGAACTGCCAGTCCGACTGAGCAACGCCGAATTCCAGTTCGCCCGCCTTGATTGTGTTGATGTTATAGACCGAACCGCCCGTGGATTCGACCGCGCAGCGGATGCCGTGTTCCTTGCGCGACTTGTTCACCAGACGGCAAATCGCACCACCCGTGGGGTAATACACGCCGGTCACACCACCGGTGCCGATCGAGATGAACTCTTGCGCCGAAGCTGTACCTGCGGCCATCCCCAGGACGGCTGCAAAGCTTAGAACCATATTTTTCATTGATCTTTCTCCCATTTCTTTAGTTCTCTTTGATACAACAGAGTTGATTGAAGCAGTAGAACGCCAAGAGTTCGAACTGGCAAGCAAAACAGTCTGCATATGAGCCCAACTAAGGAAATTTCCTATGAGCCACGTTTTTCCGCGCCACTGCAAATCGCGCGCGCCAGTTGTTGCACGCGGAGAAGGCGTCTATCTCTATGATCAACAAGGGAAAGCGTATCTGGACGGGTCTGGTGGTGCGGCGGTGTCTTGTTTGGGGCATGGGGATGCCCATGTGGCCGCGGCGATCAAAGATCAACTCGATAAGGTTGCCTTTGCTCACACCGGGTTTTTCACATCAGATCCGGCCGAAAAACTGGCCGACAAACTTATTTCACTCGCGCCTGATCCCTTAGACCGAGTTTATTTTGTCTCCGGTGGGTCAGAAGCCATGGAGGCCGCGCTGAAGCTTGCGCGTCAATATTATCTTGAAATCGAACAACCAAAACGCCACCGAATTATTGCACGTCGTCAAAGCTATCACGGCAACACACTGGGCGCGCTGGCAACGGGTGGAAACGCATGGCGGCGCGCGCCTTTTGCCCCGATCCTGATGGAGGTCAGCCATGTTTCGCCCTGCTTTGCCTATCGCGGACAAGGTGCCAACGAAGGGGCCGATGCGTATCTTGATCGGCTTATTGATGAAATCCAAGAAGAAATTCTACGGCTTGGGCCAGAGACAGTCATGGCATTCGTGGCCGAACCAGTTGTTGGTGCAACTTTAGGTGCAGTGCCTGCGACCGAAGGGTATTTCAAGCGGGTGCGTGCCTTGTGTGATCGCTATGGCATCCTGCTCATCCTGGATGAGGTTATGTGTGGGATGGGACGGACGGGCAGTCTTTTCGCCTGCGAGCAAGACTGCGTTTCACCTGATATCTGCGCCATCGCCAAAGGATTGGGTGCTGGGTATCAACCCGTTGGCGCGATGCTTTGTACAGCTGAGATTTACGACGCCATTGCTCGAGGGACAGGCTTTTTTCAGCATGGTCACACCTATCTAGGCCATCCAACAGCTTGCGCCGCCGCGTTGGCGGTGGTGGAACGTTTGGTGGATGACGGTATCGCGTCTGGTGTTGCTTCCGCGGGCCAGACTCTGCGCGCCGCATTGCAGGATCGTTTTGGACAACACCCCCATGTAGGCGACATACGCGGGCGCGGCTTATTCCGAGGAATCGAAATTGTGGCTGATCGCGAGACCAAGGCGCCGTTTGACCCGACTGGCAAAATACACGCCAAGATAAAGGCCGCTGCGTTCCAAGCTGGACTGATATGCTACCCTATGGGGGGCACGTTGGACGGACAGCGGGGCGATCACGTCTTGCTAGCGCCACCATTCATAATCTCTAATGCGCAAATCGACGAAATGGTGGATAAGCTTGGTACAGCAGTTGACGCTGCGCTGGCGCAAACGACGGGGTGACCGACCGAATGTTTTTAGCGTCATGAATTAGCGGCATCACGGGGTGTATGCGCCGAGCTAAGGTATCTTAGCAGTTGTTTCACGCCTTCAGAAACTTGATTATCCTAATGGATCTAGGCGGCAGGTTGCTTAGGCTCTCTACATAGCTACATAGCTAGGTTCTCCACCTGATGCGCAAAATGGGTCGTTCTTGTTCCCTTGGGCAGCCTCGCCCAGGTTCGACGACGTAGCTAGGGCAAAACCTAGGCAGTTTTGGCAGGTTTGTTGCATGGTTATGTTGGATCACTGCCACTTCTCAATGTCCGCTTCCAAGAAGCTGCAGCGCAGCACTTCGCAGCATCGGCAAGGTCCGCTCTGGGCCGTCCGTGTCGCCGTTTCATCATTGGGCAAGCCGATGCCGCGACGTATCCGAGGTCGGCAGTGAGCCCACAGCCGACGTTGAGCCAGATTGGTACAAGTCACACATCTAACAGCGGAGTACATCGTATCAAGTTATGTCAGACCGCGCCCGCCAGTAAGTGCGTCTGCACACGTAGTAAAACACGGGCGTAAACATCAAGCCAAACAAGGTCACGCCGAGCATTCCAAAAAATACTGCCGTTCCCAATGCCTGGCGCATTTCCGCGCCTGCGCCGGTTGCAGTGATCAAGGGCACCACGCCCAAGATAAAAGCAAATGACGTCATCAGAATTGGGCGCATACGCAACCGGGCTGCTTCGATTGCCGCGTCATACGCGGAGGCGCCGCGATCCTCAGCCTGTTTGGCGAACTCCACGATCAGAATGGCATTCTTTGATGCCAACCCGACCAGCACCACCAATCCGATTTGCGTCAGGATATTGTTGTCCATACCGCGCAACAAAACGCCTGTGATGGCTGTGAGCAAACACATCGGAACAATGAGAATGACCGCCAAAGGCAACACCCAGCTTTCGTATTGGGCTGCAAGGACCAGGAAAACCAGAACCACGGCAAGTGTGAAGATTATGACCAGACTATTGCTCGCCAGTTTCTCCTGAAGCGCCAATTCGGTCCATTCAAAACTAAACCCAGGTGGCAA
>JBCAZO010000273.1:0-4377 GCA_038532975.1 Pseudomonadota bacterium | reverse complement strand
CCCTGTGCCATTCAATCTGGCGGCACATGTTCTGGGGCGTGCAGATGATCTCAAGGACAAGGTCGCGCTCGCCGTGCTGGGTTTGACCGGTGCCGAACGCTGGAGCTATGAACGCTTGAAGTCGAGCGTCATGAGGACGGGAACAGGTCTGTTGAATACCGGCCTCAAACCTGGAGACCATGTGTTGATGCGGCTTGGAAATAGCGTCGACTTTCCAATTGCTTACCTTGCCTCGATCGCAGTAGGGTTGGTGCCTGTTGTGACTTCTTCGCAGCTGACAGAACGTGAAACTGCAGCCATCATCGACACCGTTGCCCCCAAAAGCATCCTGCGCGCTGAAGGCGTGCCTTGCCCTGCAACGGATATCCCTCTGATTGGCACGGACGCTTTGGCCGCCATGCGCGATGCATCTCCTGCCAGTTTCGATATGGGCGATCCCAACCGGCCCGCCTATATCATCTTTACGTCCGGCACATCCGGCACCCCGCGTGCCGTGGTCCACGCGCATCGCGCCATCTGGGCACGGCAAATGATGTTTGACGGCTGGTACGGGCTAACCGAGAATGACCGGCTTTTGCATGCAGGTGCATTCAACTGGACCTACACGCTTGGCACCGGGTTGATGGATCCCTGGACCAAAGGGGCCACGGCCTTGATCCCGGAAACCGGCACCACACCAGAGCAACTGCCGCTTTTGCTCAAACGCCACGATGCGACAATTTTCGCAGCGGCACCAGGTGTTTACCGGAAAGTTCTGAACCGCAGTACCGACATCAAGTTGCCGCGACTGCGACACGGACTTACGGCGGGGGAAAAGCTTTCAGACACGATCCGTGCAAACTGGGAACAGGCCACAGGCACAGAACTTTACGAAGCATATGGTATGTCCGAATGCTCGACCTTTGTCTCGGCCAGCCCGACCATGCCAGCCGCCCCAGGCACACTTGGTCGGCCACAAAAGGGACGCCAAATTGCCCTTGTGAACTCGGACGGTCCGGTTCCGCTTGGGACAGAAGGCACCATCGCCATTCACCGATCCGATCCGGGCCTCATGCTGGGCTATCTGAACGCCAAGGAAGAGACCCAAGCCCGTATGCAGGGCGATTGGTTTCTGACAGGAGATCAAGGGGTTATGGACGAGGTTGGCAACATCACTTATCTGGGACGTTCTGATGATATGATGAACGCCGGTGGCTATCGCGTGTCCCCGATGGAGGTTGAGGCAGTGCTCAACGCCCATCCAGGCATCACTCAAGCCGCAGTCACAGACATTGAGGTCAAGCAAGACGCCCGACTGATCATGGCCTTCTACACCGCCCCTACCCCGGTTGCCGACGCCGCGCTGACATCCTATGTCCAAGAGAACCTGGCCGCCTACAAACAACCGCGCGGCTTTTTCCATGTTGAGGCGTTGCCAACCGGCGCCAACGGCAAACTCCTGCGTCGCGCCCTGCGACCGATTTACGAAAGCCTCCATGATCAAGCTTGATATCATTTCCGACCCGATTTGCCCGTGGTGCTATATTGGCAAGACCGCTCTGGACAAGGCATTGCTTGAACGGCCCAAGCACCCGTTCACCATCGAATGGCACCCGTTTCAGTTAAATCCCGACATGCCCAAAGAGGGCATGGACCGCCGCGCTTATTTAGAAGGCAAGTTTGGCGGCAAAAAAGGCGCGATAGAGGCTTATGCTCCAGTGGTTGAGCGCGCCGAGACCGAGGGTCTCAATATTAATTTCGAAGGCATCAAACGCACACCTAACACAATGGACGCCCACCGCCTGATCCACTGGGCCGGGATCGAAGACCGCCAGATGCCGGTGGCCATGTCACTTTTCCGCGCCTACTTCGAGGAAGGCCGAGATATCGGCGACCGTGAAGTGCTGGGCGATATTGCCGATAGCGCAGGCATGGATGCCGCTGTGGTGCAAAAGCTGCTCGCGTCAGACGCCGACATAGAGGACATTACCCAACGCGCCACGGCCTTTCGGCAAATGGGTGTCACGGGCGTGCCCTGTTTCATCGTTGCAGGCAAACACGCCGTGCCCGGATGCCAGCCCAGCGGCATGTGGATCAAGGTGATTGACGAAATCACGGCTCAGCTTGATGCAGATGGCGAGGTTTGATCACTGCGCATCTGCCATCGGGGTATGTGACAGGTCGGCTCTTTGGCGCGTCCAGAGCTTGTTTCTGGGCTGCATTCTTGGGAGCCATCCTCCCGGATTTTGACCTCATCTGGTTCTACTTTGTCGACAACAGAGCGCTGCATCATCACAACTACTGGGTACATATTCCAGCCTTTTGGCTTTTGATGGCCAGCTTGGTTTTGCCAGCAACCAGATGGCTCAAACCCAGCTGGATACGCCCGGCGATGGCTTTTTTCGCAGGTATCCTTGTACATCTTCTGCTTGATACCATTGCTGGCGACGTAAAATGGCTTTGGCCTTTGTCGGATCGTTTTTTCCATTTGTTTACTGTGCCTGCGACATACGAGAACTGGATTCTCAATTTCGTTCTCCATCCAGTTTTCCTATTGGAAATTCTGATCTGGGTTGTCGCGCTTGGTCTATGGTGGCGCAATCGTGTCACCCGTGATAGCGCGCAGGCATGACGCAAGCGAAACCTGCCGCACAGCACCAAACCTTAGGCCGCACCGAGTTTGTAGCTCTTATGGCCATGCTCGTGGCCACGATTGCCTATTCCATCGACGCAATGCTCCCGGCGATCCCCCAAATCGGCGCAGACCTGTCATCAGGCGATCCCAACCTTGCGCAACTGGTTGTGGGCAGCTTCATTCTTGGCTTAGGCGTCGGCACGTTTTTCGTGGGAGCGATATCAGACGCATTCGGGCGCAAACCAGTGCTGTTCTGGGGTGCAGTGATCTACGCCATCGGCGCGGCCGTGGCCACACTGACCCCTTCTATGGAGGCCCTTGTCGCAGCCCGTATTCTTCAGGGTCTTGGCGCTTCTGCAGCGCGGATCGTGGCGCTGGCCATCATTCGGGATCTTTACAAAGGGCGCGAGATGGCGCGGCTCATGAGCTTTGTCATGCTGGTCTTTGCACTCGTGCCAGCCATTGCCCCCATGGTCGGAGCCGCCATTCTCGGCGTTACAGGGTGGCGCGGGATATTCGTTTCCTTCCTGCTGTTTGCCACCATCACAACACTCTGGACCAGCTTGCGCCTATCAGAGCCCCTGCCAAAAGAACAGCGCAGTAAGTTCGAGTTACGCACGCTTCTCAGCGCTGCAAAAGAAGTCATCGCCCACCCGATGGTACGCCTTTCTGTCGCCGTGCAAACGCTTTGCTTCACAATGCTATTCGCGTCGATCAGCTCGATCCAGCAGATCATGGATCAGAGCTTTGGCCGAGGATCGGAATTCCCCTATTGGTTCGCCCTAATTGCACTTGTGGCCGCCACTGGCAGCATCGTAAACGCCTCGCTGGTCCTCCGGCTCGGCATGAGAAAACTGATCCTCGTGGCACTCATCGGCCAAATTGCCGTGACCGGGCCAATCCTTGCGCTCTACCTGCTCCAAGGCGGCTCCGGCACTGGCTTCTTTGTCTATTTCCCGTGGCAGGTCACCGTTTTCTTCATGATCGGTCTGACCTTGGGCAACCTTAATGCGTTAGCACTCGAACCGTTGGGTCATATCGCAGGAATGGCTGCCAGCATCACAACAGGGATCGCGACGGTGGGTTCTGTCCTGCTTTCCGTGCCAATTGGGCTTGCATTCGATGGCACTCCCGTTCCATTGCTTATCGGCGTGTTGGTCTGTGCTTGTGTCGCTTGTATCCTGACAAAGCGCATGCGCAGCCTCGAAAGAAACAGTTCAACATAAAATAATTTCAGTATACCGTCGCATACCGTCTAGCCAGAACGCTTCTAATAGGGTATCACGCGCACAAATCACGAATCCCGGGCCGGATGGGTCTTATGCGTTTTAGACCCGCCCAACACCACCGATTCACATGCGTATGCCACTCGCCCGCGCAATTGCTCGAAACAGATCAGATCAAGAGGGATCTCAGATGGCCAACACTCCCAATCCCGACATCATCTACACAAAAGTTGACGAAGCCCCAGAACTTGCCAGCGCATCACTTCTGCCGATCATCCAACGCTTTGCCGAAGCTGCAGGCGTCAGTGTCGGGACCAAGGATATCTCGCTTGCCGGGCGCATTTTGGCCACCTTCCCGGATCACCTCAAAGACGATCAGCGCATTGCGGATGATCTTGCCGAATTGGGGAAACTGGTTAAGACACCCGAGGCCAACGTGATCAAGCTGCCGAACATCTCGGCCTCTGTGCCGCAGCTCGTAGAGGCCGTTCGTGAACTGCAGAGCAAGGGTTTTGCTGTCCCCGACTATCCCGAAAC
>JBCAZO010000272.1:0-4378 GCA_038532975.1 Pseudomonadota bacterium | reverse complement strand
GCAGAGGTGGAAGACCCCGCAATGGACACGCCCCCCGACGCACCTCCACCGCGGGACGACGCGACAGATGAGGGCAGCGGCAAAGGTGCAGACGAGCTGCCTGATGAAATCCTCGTGCAGGCCATCGCCGCGCTTCTGCCCCCAGATCTGCTTGACCGCCTGAAAGTAGCCCGCGCGGCCCAAGCGCGTGCAGCCAGCAGCGGTGCAGGCTCCAAACGACGCGGCAACCGGCGGGGCCGCCCCTTGCCCTCGCGGCCCGGACGCCCGTCTCAACAAGCACGCATTGACCCCGTCGCCACCCTGCGCACCGCCGCCCCCTGGCAGCGTCTGCGCCGCACGCCGCAAAATGCCCATCGCCCGGTGATTATTCACCCCTCGGACATTCGCCTGCGCCGGTTTGAGGATCGCTCTGATCGGTTGCTCATCTTCACCGTGGATGCCTCCGGGTCTTCCGCCGTCGCCCGACTGGCCGAGGCCAAGGGCGCGGTGGAACTGATGCTGGCGCAGGCCTATGCGCGGCGCGACCAAGTGGCGCTTCTAGCGTTTCGCGGCGACGGCGCCGAGCTTCTCTTGCCGCCAACACGCTCGCTGGTGCAGGCCAAACGACAGCTTTCCTCCCTTCCCGGCGGGGGCGGCACGCCTCTAGCCGCGGGGCTGGTTGCTGCCTCAGACCTCGCCCAACACGCGCGCGGACGCGGCATGAGCCCAACACTCGTCCTGCTGACCGATGGGCGCGCGAACATTCCTCTGAGCGGCACGCCTGATCGTGCAGAGGCCAAACATGACGCCGAAACCATCGCCGCCGGTCTGGCGCGTCAGGGGGTGCCCGGCGTGCTTGTCGACACCGCCAACCGCCCCGCCGAGAGCGCCCGCAACATCGCCGCAAGGCTGGGGGCAGACTACCTCGCCCTGCCCCGTGCCGACGCGCATAAGATCAGCGCCTCGGTCACTGCCGCGCTGGAGCACTGAGCCCATGGATTGGGAGCGTGACCTCCCCGACTGGCCGCTCAGCGCGCAGTCCCGTCGGATTCGGCATCGCCCGCATGATTGGCATGTTCAGGAAATGGGTGAAGGTCCGCTCCTTCTTTTGCTGCATGGAGCCGGGGCGACGACCCACACATGGCGTGACCTGATCCCCACACTTGCCAAAACCCATCGTATCATCGCCCTCGATCTTCCCGGGCACGGGTTCACACAGGCCGGAAACCGCTTTCGCCTCGGGTTGGAGCGCACCGCCGATGACATCGCGGCCCTGTGCGAGGCCGAAGGCTGGCACCCATCTGCGATCATGGGCCATTCTGCTGGCGGCGCAGTCGCGCTCGAACTGTCGCTGCGTCTCACAACACCAGACGGCACACCACCCAAAGTCATCGGCATCAACGCCGCCCTTGACCGGTTCGAAGGCATGGCCGGGTGGCTTTTTCCGATGCTCGCCAAATTTCTGGCCATGAACCCGTTCACAGCCATGGCCTTTGCCGCAGGAGGCGGGCGGCCCGACCGCGCACGCAACGTGATCCGCTCCACCGGGTCAACGCTAAGCGAAGAAGGTCTGGCCTATTACAGCCGCCTGCTCTCGGACCGTGCTCATGTGGACGGGACCCTGCAAATGATGGCCGCCTGGAACACCGATGGCATCTGGGGCCGCATGCCGCAGATCACTGCACCCTGCCTTTTGATCACCGGAGAGAAAGACGGGGCTGTGCCGCCCTCCGTCTCAGACCGCGCCGCCGCGCGCCTGCCCAATGCAAAGGTGCAGAAACTCGACAATTTGGGGCACCTGGCACATGAAGAGGCCCCCGACGTGCTGTGCAAGATCGTCCTGAACTGGCTGAAAACCTGAGGCTTCTACCACAAAGCCCCGGCATTCACCTGTATATCCTCCATCGTCAGGGCGGGCGCGGCATCTGAGCACAAAAAGGCAACCAAATCGGCAATATCGCTGGGCTGCACCAAGCGCTTTTGCGGATTGGCTTGCGCAATTTCGGCAATCACATCCACTGCATCGCGACCTTCGGCCTCGGCCACCTTGGCCGCAGACCCCTGCAGCATGTCTGTCTCGACCCAAGTTGGACTGACGCTGACGCAGGTCACCCCATGCGGTGCCCCCTCCAGCGCCGTCGCACGGGTCAGCCCCAAAAGCCCCGCCTTTGAGGCGCAATAGGCCGCATGTTCGGGTTTCGCTGTGTGCGCCGCGGTGGACGCAATATTTATGATCCGCCCCCACCCGGCCTCAATCATGTCCGGCATCACCTGTCGGCTCATCAAGAACGGGCCGGTCAGGTTGGTTTCGATCATATCATTCCACGCGTCGATGTCGTGAGAGGCCACCGGCTCTTTATATTCAATCCCCGCCGAGTTCACCAAAATCTCCGCCGCGCCCAACCGGTTCTTGACCGCCATACAAAAGGCCGCCACGGACCCTTTTTTGCGCACATCCAACGGGGCGATGAAAACATCGTCCCCCAAACTCTCACGCACCTTGTCCTGCTGCGCCGGATCGGCCCCGCGCCGCGCGCCAATGGCCACGCGATAGCCTTCGGCCATGAAAACGCGGGCAATTTCCAACCCTATGCCACTCAGCCCGCCTGTCACTATCGCTGTTCGGCTCATGTTCCCCCCTCCATTTCACCGGCGATCCATGCACTTGCATCTCCAACCCGCAACCCGCCATCTCGATAAAGGTCAAGCAACTCCAGCAACCGGTCCCGGCCAAAGGAGGCAAAATGCCCGGCATGTACCACCCGGATGGGCAACTCGCGCAGACGCGCATGAGACTCATCCAACACATCGGCATCGGAATGGTAGAGATCATCAATCAGATCGCCGTCATAGATGACATCACCACTGAACAAGGTCTCGTTTGCCCTGTCATAAAGCGCGATTGATCCCGGCGAATGCCCCGGCAGGTGAAACACCTGAAACACCCGGTCGCCGAGATCAATCACATCCCCTTCATCCAAATACCCGGTCAAAGGCGCTGGCTTCACGCGGTATGCCCTATGATCGAACCCCTCATAGGGCAGTGCCGTGAACGTCTCGGCCCGGACATAGCCTGTGTCTGCCACAGTATTTTGCGCGGTCGGATGCGCCATGACATCCGCCTCGGCCCGGTGTCCGCACCTATGTGAAAATTCATGCAGACCCCCAGCATGATCAAAATGCGAATGCGTCATGATGGCTGTCAGAGGCCGCGCCGCCAGCTCCGGCACCTCGTCCAGCATCGACCGCAAACCCATACCGGTGTCGATCACCAGATCACGGTCTCGCCCCTGCACATGCCAAATATTGCAGCGCAACCAGGACGCTACGTGCGGCTCATGAATATGCACCACACCGGCCTCGATCTGCTTTGCAGCAAACCAGCTTGACGCAACCTCAAGTCCCACACACTCCCCCTTCGACGCAGGCACACGCGGAAATGCTATCCGCTGAGCCTGTTCAAATCCAGCGCAGTGGTTCCTGCCGGCACGCATTTTTGATTGACTTGCCAGTCAATAAAAGTTTTTGTTTGGCCTCAATACAAGGTCGTATCATACTCGGCTTCAATAAAAGAACCAATCAACGGGGAGAATACACAATGAAAGCTAAGTCCTTGATTTCTGCGGCAGTCATGGCATTGGCCAGCTCTGGCATGGCACTCGCGGACAGCAGCGATCCAATCAGGATTCCGATCAACGAATGGACCGGACAGCATATCTCGGCCCATATCACCGGCACTTTGCTCCAAAAGGCCGGCTATGAGGTGGAGTATGTCACCGCCGGTGCGGTGCCGCAGTTTGCAGCTATTGCGCAAGGTGATCTGCACCTGCAGCCCGAGGTCTGGACCAACAACGTGGGTGATATCTATCCCAAAGCCGTGGAAAGCGGTGATATCGTTGTGCTGGGACAGCTGGGCCTGCAGCCACAGGAAGGCTGGATTTTCCCACCCTATATGAAAGAGAAATGTCCCGGCCTACCGTCCTATGACGCACTTTATGAATGCGCCGAGGCGTTCGCTGCCGCCGACACCTTCCCCAAAGGTCGCCTGATCACCTACCCTGCTGACTGGGGCACGCGCTCCAAGGATGTGGTGGGCATGATCGACCTGCCATTTGAGCCTGTCGCGGGCGGTTCGGAAGGCGCGATGATTGCTGAAGCGAAATCGGCTGTCGCCACTGGCGATCCGATCCTGATGATGTTCTGGCAGCCCCATTGGCTCTTTGCCGATATGGATATGGAATGGGTAGCCTGGGATGCCGCCGACGGTGAGTGCGTTGAGGAATCTGGCCAGGAACGTGGCAAGGCCTGCGGCTTCCAACAGGCCACAATTGACAAAATCGCCAACAAGAACTTTGCCTCTGACTACCCCGGTGCCAACGCGATTTTCGAGGCCATGTCT
>JBCAZO010000271.1:0-4389 GCA_038532975.1 Pseudomonadota bacterium | reverse complement strand
GGCTTTTATTCTCAGCGTACTGGCCGGGGGCTTTGGCCTTGCCGGGTACCGCGCCACCGCCGCTGAGGGCGCATTCGAAATTACCCGCACAGAGGCCGAGTGGCGCGCCATGCTGACCGAGCTGGAATATCTCGTGATGCGTGAGGAAGAGACCGAGCGCAAATTCAGCTCACCGCTCAACAAGGTTTACGATCCGGGCACCTATCACTGTCGGGGTTGTGACCTGGCGCTCTATGCATCCGAGCACAAATACGACAGCGAAACCGGCTGGCCGAGCTGGTGGCAGGCCATTCCGGATGCAATCGGCACCAAGCCGGACCGGTCGTGGTTTATCACGCGCACCGAATGCCATTGCCGCCGCTGCGGCAGTCACCTTGGACATATCTTTGACGACGGACCAGAGCCAACCGGCAAGCGGCATTGTATTAACGGAGTGAGTCTGGTGTTTCGGGCCGTCTAGAGAGGCCAAAAAAACATCTGAGGTCTTGGGCCAATTCCGACGTCCAAGTCGCGAATAGAGGCGACAGCGGAGATTGTGCCGTCATCCTGACGTGATTGAAACAGCGCGTCGGTCCGGCATGTTCGAGCGTCGAATCCCTGAATGGCTTCGCCATGCCCCGGTCCCCTCTCTGAAGGGGTTCGCGGTTTTGGCCGCGGCGGAATCCGTGGCGCGTGGCGTGCTGGTTTCGGTCTTTCCCTTGGCGATGTACCAAGCGCTGGGCGACGCGCAGGTCGTGTCACAAACGTATTTCATCATCGGTGTGTTGTCCTTGCTGGCGGGTTTGCTTGTGCCCTGGCTCAACCGGATCATTCCGCGCCGCTGGCTTTATGGCGGGGCCGCAGCGACATTCGTCATTGGCGCGCTCTTTGGGGCTTCGGGGGGCACTGGTGTTGTTATTGCGCTGGCACTCATCTCGGTGGCGACCGTGTCGCTTTTCGTATGTTTCAATGCCTATGTGCTCGATTACGTGGCCCGGGTCGAACTGGGCCGGTGCGAGACTTTGCGCATGTTCTACAGCGCCCTGGGCTGGACATTGGGCCCGGTTGTAGGGGTGGGCCTTATGGAATGGTGGGCGCCAGCACCCTTCATTGTTGCGGCCCTGTCCGCTTTGGTCATGCTGGGCATCTTCCTTTTCATGCGGCTGGGCAATGGCAAGCTGATTACCCGGGCACACCGCACCACCGCCAATCCGCTGCGCTATCTGGGACGGTTCTTTGGTCAGCCGCGCCTGGTGGCTGGCTGGCTCTTTGCCGTGGTGCGGTCCTGCGGGTGGTGGATCTATGTTGTCTACGTGCCGATTTTCGCTGTGGAAAGCGGGCTTGACCCGCAGACGGGGGGCATCATGCTTTCGGTCACCAATGGCATGCTTTTTCTCACACCGTTCATGCTGCGCTGGATGCAGCGCAACTCAGTTCGCATGGCTGTGCGGTCTGGATTTTTGGCCTCGGGCTTGTTGTTTCTGAGCGGTTGGATGTTTGAAAATCAGCCGGTTGTTGTTCTGGCACTGCTATTCGCGGGATCAGCCTTCCTGGTGTTGCTTGACATCAGCGGCGGGCTTCCATTCCTGATGGCAGTCAAGCCATCGGAGCGCACCGAGATGTCCGCCGTTTATTCCAGCTATCGCGACGTGTCGGGCATCCTGACGCCCGGTGCCGCCTGGATGGTTTTGCTCATTGCGCCGCTGTCGGGCGTATTCGCTGTAGGCGGCGCAGCGCTCTTGGGATGCTGGGCTTTGGCAGGGCGGTTGCATCCAAGACTGGGCGCGCGCCGGATGGCGCCTGTCCCGGCTGAATAACACGAGTACGTGTCTTACTTGAAATTCCGGCTTTGCTTGATCTGGTCCCAGGCCCAGACGACCTGTTGCAGTTGTTCTTCCTGACTGCGGTCGCCGCCGTTGATATCAGGGTGAAGAACCTTGATCAACGCCTTGTAAGCTTTGCGAATTTCAGCCTTTGTCCAATTGTCCTTGGCCTCAAGAATTTCAACTGCACGGCGTTCCGTGGGGGGCAGCTTGCGTTGACCTCCACGGTTCTTGCCGGGGTTTTGCGTCGCATTGCCGCCCAGAACCTGATGCGGGTCTTCGATGCCCAGCCGGGCCCAGGCGCGGGCCTCAGGATCGGACATCGGTTTGGTCTGGCGTTCCCACACCTTGTCCGACGACATCTGCGCGTTGATCTCGGCCTCTGTGGTGCCGTTAAAGAAGTTCCACCGCAGATTATACTCACGCACGTGATCCTTGCAGAACCAGAAGAAATCATCCAGCACATCAGGCGCTTTGGGCGCGCGGTATTTGCCCGGTTCATTGCACCCTTCAAAGTCGCATATCCGTGTTGATGTCTCGGACTCGCCGGACATGCCCCTGCGACCGCGGGGGTTCTTCTTCTTGGCTGAAGAGACGGACATGTCGAATCCGAAAGGATCTTCTTTGGGCATGTGACTTTCCTAGGTGACTCGGAGCAGAGAGTTTATGCCATTGACGGGCGAATAGAAGGGGTGAATTCAGAAAAATTTCCGCGATTTCATTTGATGGATTGCATCGGCGGTGCCTTGCCGTTCCTGCGTGCCGATTTTTTGAGCATTCAGACCTTTTCGGCCTCTGGCTCGTTTATTTCGTCGGCAGCTTCCGATGTGTCGGCCTCTTTCTCTGCGCCCTCATCTTCGAAGTCATCTTCATGACTCTCTTCCACGTCGGTTTCGTTCTCTTGGGCATCCAATAATGTTCCAAGCGCATCTGCCTCGGTCAATCTGCGGAACACCAGAACGCTGCGATAGATCGTCTGCGTCGAGGTCAGGCCCTGCCGCTCTTCACTGGGCAGAATATCGGCGCGCTGGAATTCCCAGCCGTCGACAGCCAGTTCATTCATTGCGGTTTCCAGAGCATGAGCAAATCGAGCCTCTGCTCCTTTGATGCCGCGCTTCTTCTTGCCTTTAGCGGGAGCGGGAATGACCTTGTATTCGTACATGAAAAACGCCTGCCTTGGGCCAAATGAAGCCGGTATCCTAACGCGGTGTTAACCACATGCAAGGGCATTGTTTTGCGGCTGGCAAAGATGTCACGCGGTTTAGTCTTTGGCCCAAAGATCTTCATAGACCTTCGCGATTTCGTCCGCCTCCCGAGCCGAACTGAGCTGAAACATAGCTGCTTCCTGTGCGGCATAGGACATCTTGTCTAACTGATCTGGTGCGTTCAGCAAGTCCGAAAGGGCTTTCACCGTCGCCGGCTGATCCTCGTCGGGCACGATCACACCACAGGAGCCTTGGGCGGAAAAGCTTCGATAGTAGCCCTGATCGGTGGCCACAAATGGCACGCCCGAGGCCATGCCTTCCAGCGGGGTCATGCCGTAGCCTTCGTAGCGTGGCAGTTGCACCACCAATGAAAGCGCGCGCATCAGCGCAGGCAGCTCTTCGGCGGGAATTTCACCGGGAAAGAGAATGCGACCTGAAAGCCCCGCGTGCTCAACTTTGCCCTGAAGTCGCTCCAGAAACGCCTGATCAGATCGCGCGGCACGCCCCAGAACCAGAGCCGTCAGACCAGGATGATCCGGCAATAGCGTGATCATTGCCTCGACAAACCGATCTGTGCCTTTCTCGCGCCGAATGCGTCCGATCGTGGCAACGCCATGCGTGCCGGGAAACCCGGTCAGTGACCAGGCCTCGGCCCGGTCGCGGGCAGGGCAGAACGTGTCAGTGTCTACACCATGCGGGGCAATGGCCTTCACATTGGGCACAAAACTCGCGGCTTCAACGGTCGTGGCAATAACCGCATCCATGCGTGAAATCAGCCAGCGCGGAAAGGCTGAGTGCCGCCTGATTGCGGCTGAGGTAAAGACAATCTTTACAGGGAGGCGCAAAACATCTCGGGCCCAGAGGGCTGCACGCATTTCAGTATTGCGGCGGACATGCCAGATTGTGAAAGGGCGGTTCTTGGGGCGCTGACGCGACAGCGAGATCGCCTTGGACTTGGAAATTGGGGCTGGACAGCCGGGCAGGGGCTGACCCGCCAGAACAAGGTCGTATGTTTGCATATGCTGGCGGACCACGTTAGCCGCAGTTGCAGACACGCCCGTGAAATTCCGGTTGAAATTTGTGACGATCACCTCTGGCACAGCGCCGCGCCCCCACCGTTGATGCGCTTTCGTGACTACCCCAGCCTCAGAGCCTTGGAAAGGGTCTGCGCAAAACTCTCAAGCTCATCGGATTGCGCCGCGGCAAAGGCCCTTGCGGTGTCGCGGTGTTTTGCCAACTCGTCGGGGGCTTGGGCCAATCTGGTGATCATTGTCCCAAGCATCTGGGCATCTGCGACCTGCTGGGCGGCACCGGCGGCATGCAGATCGGCGATCGTGCATGGACCGCTCTACGCCAATTTCGGCGACACCTATGCCGATCTG
>JBCAZO010000270.1:0-4391 GCA_038532975.1 Pseudomonadota bacterium | reverse complement strand
GTTCGCGACGCTCACCGGTGTTGCGATCTTTCCAGGTCTCGGACGTGGCGATGCGCAGATTGCACACCTTGCCGCCATTCTGAAAGGTGCGCACCTCGGGGTCGCGCCCCAGATTGCCAATGATGATGACCTTGTTGACTGAGCCGGCCATGCGTCCTCCTCGCTCTTATCGTGCCTCTGACACATCCTCGTTACACCACCCCAAAGGAATGAACAAATCCATAACGCAACAAAGTGAAAGTGATCAGAAAGAACCCTTCGACACATCCGAATGCAATCTCTGGCAATTCGTCTTAAAACCAGTATAGTGCATCGGGTTGGAACAAGGGACTTGGATCGTATGCGTGTTTTGGCGGCAGCCATCACTTGTGTTTCTTTGGCTTGGCCCATGGCTGCCTCTGCCGATATTTTTTCCACTCAAGGCAAAACCCGTATTTTCAAATCGCAGACCAAGGTCCTCGATAACCGGGCACGGGCGCAGTACAATGCATCGGTAAGACTTCAACCACAAAAGGTGCATACACCCAGCAAATGGGATGATGAACCGACCCAGATTTTTCGTGGGGCATATCGCGGCCCTTACCTGAGCGCGGCCAAACAAGCGGCGGCGCGATATGGCGTGCCACAGGATTTGTTTCTGCGGCTGGTGCAGCAGGAATCAGGCTGGAACCCGCGCGCCAAGTCGCACAAGGGTGCCATTGGTCTGGCACAGCTGATGCCGGGCACGGCGTCTTACCTGGGCGTCAATCCACATGACCCGTATGAGAATCTGGATGGTGGCGCGCGCTATCTGGCCGAACAGTTCCGCAAGTTCCGGTCCTGGCGTTTGGCTCTGGCGGCCTACAATGCCGGGCCTGCGGCGGTCGAGAAATACAATGGCGTGCCGCCCTTCAAGGAAACCCGCAACTACGTCAAAGTGATCTGGGGCAGCTAAGCCCAAGTCCTCAGGCGGAAAATCCGATCTTGTGCAAATGAATTTCGTTGGATGGATGTTTTTCAGCGCCAACCAGACGACCGTTATGGTGATTGTGAAGCGACCGCCAATAGGGTTGGATCATCACCCCCTCGTCGCGCAGGATCGTCTGCAGTTTGCCCATAGTTTTGCGACGCGCCTCGACATCAACGACGGATGTCGCCTCTTCCAGAAGACTGTCAAACTCGTCCGAGGCAAAGCCGGTTTCGTTCCACGCCGCGTTTGAGCGATAGGCGAGTGAAAGCGCCTGCACACCCAAGGGGCGGTGATTCCACTGTGTTGCGGAAAAGGGATAGGTTTTCCAGTTCGACCAATAGGTATCGCCAGGTTGAATGCTGCGACGGACCTTGAAGCCATTGTCGCGCAACTGCGCGGCCACGGCATCACCGGTGTTGCGCTGCCATTCGTCATCAAGCGTGACCAGCTCATGCTCAAACTCTGCCAGACCGGCAGCTTTCATATCTTCCCGCGCTTTGCCGGGATCATAGAGTGCCGGACCCAGTTCGGCATGCGCCGGGTGCAGGGGGCTGACGTGATCGTTTTGGGCCACTTGTCCGCGTCCGGCATAACCCAGTTCAAGGCAGATCTCATTATCCACCGACAAAGACAAAGCGCGACGCACGGCGGCATCGGCATAAGGTCTGGCACCCTCAACCTCGGCCAGTGCGTTGGCGCGAATGATCATCGTGGCGGTGGAATTCGTTTTGGTCTGGGTCCAGCCCATGGCATCGAGCACGTCGATGAAATCCCCCACAGATTCGTAGAGCAGGTCAACTTTGTCGGCCTCCGCCGCGGCAACCCAGCTGGACGGATCGGTGCCAAAATCGAGAAACTCTACTCGGTCGAGATAGGGACCTCCGAAGATGGCTGTGCCCCACCATGTATGATCGACGTTCCGCTCCAATACACAGCGTTCACCCACCTGCATTTCAACGGGGCGAAAAGGGCCTGTGCCAATGCCATGCTCAAACGGGTTCCCGCCCTCGAAACTGGGATGCATAATGGCGGCTGGATAGTCGGCGAGGTTCACCATCAAGGTGATATCTGGATGGCGCAGCGTCAGCTCTATGGTCAGATCATCGAGCAGCTTGAGGGCACCGTCCATCATTTGGCCCGTGCCAGGATCAATCAGCGCCTCAAGCCGTGACGCCATTGAATTGCCCGGTGCAGTGGTGTCGCACCAGCGTTCAAAGTTCCGCGCCACGTCGCGTGCCGTGAAAGCATCGCCGTTGTTCCAGGTCACACCAGAGCGCAGCGCGAGACGATAAACCGTTGCGGTGTCATTCACGTCCCAGGTTTGAAGCAACATGCCCTGCAGAGATCCGTCGCTGTTGTATTGCACCAGGTATTCCAAGAACCCACGCGTCAGGTTGCCCATCTCGCTCCAGGCATAGCTGCGCGGATCTGTGAGCGCCTTTATATTTTGCTGGATGCGCAAGGTGCCGCCCTGAATAGGCTGCGCTTGGGCATGGGCCGGACCATATCCGCCGCTTAGTGCTAAAGCGACAGGTGCGGTGGCGCCAAAAGCGCAAGCGCGCGTCAGGAATTCTCGCCGTCCGATACGTTGCGTGGCCAGTTCACGGGCAAGACCTGGAATTGCGTGATGCAACACAGAGGGCTTGGTGCGTGATAAGGACATGAGAAAACCTGTGGGACTGGTGAGGATGAGGGTGAATTGCATGCTGCAGCGCCGAAATCAAGGCGCGGCGCCGGGCATGCATCGCACATTTGCGCGATTTTTCTGCCTCAGGCTTTGCCTTTTCGCGTGTCGTCTCAGGCTTTCACCAGTTTAGAGCGCAGCTCTGTCGGGGAATTTCCGGTATGGCGTTGGATAAAGCGCGTAAAATAGGCCGCACTGCGAAACCCCATGCGTGCGGCGATCTGATTGGCCGGAAGTTCAGTGGTTTCAAGCAGATCACGTGCGCCATAAAGAATGCGCCGGGTCAAAAGATCAGAGGCTGTCATGCCAATGGCGCTTTTGCAGGTGCGTGTGAGATGTGTTGGTGTGACACCCAAACTGCGCGCATAATCCTGCATCGAGCGGCCGGTTGCATAGTCGC
Source organism: Pseudomonadota bacterium (assembly GCA_038532975.1). Lineage (GTDB taxonomy): Bacteria > Pseudomonadota > Alphaproteobacteria > Rhodobacterales > Rhodobacteraceae > Roseovarius. The sequence continues at coordinate 1,358 of JBCAZO010000270.1, read as the reverse complement.
GTTCAATCAGTGCGGCATATGCGCTCAACAACCGTTCTGAGGCGGTTTCACGGGGCAGGGCGGCATCATCCTGCGCGATAATCGCACGGCGCAGCCAGACTGTGATGAGGCTGGCATGAGCATTAAGCGCTTCGTCCCAAAAGGGGCGTGCCTCGTTCTGGTCGCGTTGCATGGTTTCCAAAAGCGTGGTCAGTTCGGCTTGTGCCCGCGGCTCGCGGATGCGCAGCACCATGGGCTCATCTGGCATCAGGATCGGGCTTTTGGCGGGGATATCACAGACAAGACCAAAGCTTTGCGCGCCGGGTTCCAGCGCAAAAAGTGTATGGGCGGGAATGATCACGGCGGAATGCACGCTTAACCCGCGCCGCCGACCGCCCAACAGGCATCGCCCCTGGCCGCGTGTGATCCAGATCAGCGCATGGGTGTCTCGCGAATGAGGCAGGGTGGCGCGCCAATGGGCGCTCCCGACCCATTGCGCCAGGGTCTTGAGTTTCGCATGCCGTGTGTTGGTTGGGTCCATCATGATTTTGGAACCGCTGCAATTTCCAGGGTATCGTGGATAACAGTTTGGCGCGTCAAAAGATAGATGCGCCTAGATGTCCGCCGCAGGATGCCAGTGCCAGTCGCGCATTCTGGCGCGAAACCAGGTGCGCTGTCGCTTGGCGTATTGACGCGTTGCGATGATGGCTGCGTCACGGGCAGCGTCCAACGTCAGATCGCCTCGAAGATGCGCCACCAGCTCTGGCGCGCCGATGGCCCGAGACGAGGGCCGCTCGGGTGCCCAGCTATCGAGCTGGGCGCGCACCTCATCCAATGCGCCCTGTGCAAGCATCTGGTCAAAGCGCGACTCTATGCGTGGATTGAGCCAGTCCTTGGGTGCCTCCAGCGCAATCGCTGTGCATTCCGAGAGCGGCAGAAGCGGCGGTGGGGTCTCATCCTGCCACGCGGCCAGCCCGCGTCCCGTGGCGCACTGCACTTCCCAGGCGCGTTGAACACGCATGGGGTTGGCGGTATCGAGGCGCGCCAGCGTGTCCTGGTCAAGCTCTGGCAAGAACGCTTCATGACCGTGAGCGGCGCGTATTGCATCGGCGTCTTCGCGGACGGATGCGGGTGTTTCAGGTATCTCCGCCAAACCTTCGATCAGGGCTGAGAAGTAGAGCCCTGTACCGCCAACGATGATGGGACGTGGGCTATGCTGCAAAAGCGGAGCCACATCACGCAGCCAATGTCCCACCGAGTACTCGACCTCCGGCGCTATATGACCATATAGCATGTGTGGCAGGCGCGCCTCTTCTTCAGGCGACGGGCGGGCGGTCAAGACGCGCCAAACTGTTATCCACGATACCCTGGAAATTGCA
>JBCAZO010000269.1:0-4391 GCA_038532975.1 Pseudomonadota bacterium | reverse complement strand
ATGATGCGCGCCGTAGAGCGGGTTGTGCCCTAACGTCTTGCTGGTCAGCTGGCGGTTCTTGCGCTTTCATGGGGTCAACCAAGGAGGTCCCTATGCCGCGCGTTTCTGTTGAAATTGAAGATCATATCGCCCGGGTGACGCTCACCCGGCCCGACAAGCGCAATGCCATGGATATCAAGATGGCCGAGGAAATTGTCGAGGCAGGGCAGGGGCTTAGCGTGCGCGATGACGTCCGCGCCGTGGTGCTCACGGGTGAAGGGCAGGCCTTTTGCGCCGGGCTTGACGTGATGAGCTTTGCCCAATTCGCCGCTCAGGATCCCGAGGCGTTCGTCATGCCGCGCACCCATGGCTCTGGCAACCTGTTTCAGGACGTCGCCATGGTTTGGCACAACCTGCCCGTACCGGTGATTGCCGCGTTACATGGGGTGGCCTATGGCGCTGGGTTTCAACTTGCCCTCGGCGCGGATATTCGCATTGCGGATCAAGAGGTTAAGCTTGCCATCATGGAGATGAAATGGGGGCTTATCCCGGATATGGGTGGTATGGTTCTGTTGCCTCGGCTGACGCGGTCGGATGTGATCCGGCGGATGACCTACACCGCGACCCCGATTGAGGCGAGGCAGGCGCTGGATTGGGGTCTGGTGACGGAGATTGCCGAGGATGCGCAGGCGCGCGCGATGGAGTTAGCCACTGAAATTGCAGGGAAATCCCCCTCTGCCATCCGCGCGGCCAAGCGGTTGATCGGCCTTGCCGAGAGCGGCGCTGATGAATACGCGGTTCTTCTGGCCGAGAGCCGGGAACAGGCCGATCTCATTGGAAAACCACATCAGATGGAGGTCATCGCCGCCAACATGGCGGGGCGCGCGCCAACGTTCAAATAGAGGCAAAAACCCACGTCGGTAAAACGTCGGTATTGCGTCGGTATCACGTCGGTGCGGATGTCGGTGTGCCTGAAATGAAAACGCCGCGCTTTTGTCCGGCGCGGCGCTGGTTTTGAGTATTTTTGGAACGATGAAAGAGCCGGTCAGCCCAGCTCATTCAACCGGTCGAGCGCGGCCTTCAATTTGGCCTCTTCGTCCTCCTTGATGGAGAGGGTCTCGCGAGCCTCGTTGACCACCTCTTCCGGCGCGCTTTCGACGAATTTGGGGTTGTTCAGCCGCCCGCGCAGACCGCCCAGTTCTTTGCCGAGCTTGCCCAGCGTCTTTTCCAGCCGCGCCTTTTCCTCGCCCACGTCAATCACATCGGCCAGAGGCAGGCCAAAGCTCGCGCCCTCGGCGGCAATGGTGATGCAGCCTTTGGGGAAGGTGTCGACCTCGGTCAGCCCCTCAATCCGTGCCAGCCGCTGGATCATCACCTCATTGTTGGTCCAGGCGGCGCGCGCGGCATCAGACATTCCGGTGACGACCAATCGCGTTCTGAGGCCAACCGGCACATGCACCTGCGCGCGCGCTGAGCGGACGTTTTCAATGAGCGCAATCGCCCAGTTCATCTCCGAATCCGCCGCTGGATCAATCAGCTCTTCGCCATAGGTCGGCCAATCGGCATGGATCAACATTTTCTCGCGTTTTCCGAGGGTTCCCCAGAGTTCTTCAGTCACAAACGGCATGATCGGGTGCAGCAGAATCAGGCATTGGTCGATGACCCAGGCCATGGTGGCTTGGGTCTCGGCTTTGGTGGCGTCGTCGCCGTCCAAAAGGAGGGGCTTGGAAAACTCCACATACCAGTCGCAGACCTTACCCCAGACAAAGCCGTAAAGCGCATTGGCCGCGTCGTTGAACCTGTACTGTTCAAGAGCAGAATCGACGACGCCCCGGATTTTGGCAGTTTCGCCGAGAATCCAACGGTTTACCGTGGCTTTGGGTGTTGGAATTGCGCCAGAGCTGCCAACCGCATCATTCATTTCGGCGAAACGGGCGGCATTCCAGAGCTTGGTGCCGAAATTCCGATAGCCTGCAATACGTTGCGTGGAAAGCTTCAAGTCGCGACCCATCGCGGCCATGGCTGTCAGCGTGAAGCGCACGGCGTCGGCGCCGTATTCGTCAATAAGCTCCAGCGGGTCGAGGACATTGCCCAGCGATTTGGACATCTTCTTGCCCTTCTCATCGCGGACAAGCGCGTGCACATAGACGTCTTTGAAGGGCTTTTCCCCCACCACGGCGTATTGCATCATCATCATCCGGGCGACCCAAAAGAAGATGATGTCAAAGCCGGTCACCAAGACACTGGTGGGGAAGTATTTTTTGAGCTCGGGTGTATCCTCGGGCCAGCCGAGCGTGCCGATAGGCCAGAGGCCGGAGGAGAACCAGGTGTCTAGGACGTCGGGGTCTCGGTAGGCTACTATAAACCCGTTTTCCGTGTCCTTTCCAAGGCTTCTGTTGCGGCGGATTGCGTCGGCCATACCCTCTGGAGACTGGGTGCTTCGCGGTGGGATTTCGTCGACACCCCTCACGCCGAGTTTTTCGACAAGCTCGTTTTCCATGAGATCAAACTCTGAAGCACAAACAACATATTCTGCGGTCTTCGCTTCGTTCTCGTCCGCAACCGTACCGTCGGCTCGAAGGCCCGGAACATACCAAACCGGAATCTGATGCCCCCACCAGAGCTGGCGCGAGATGCACCAGGGCTCGATGTTTTCCAGCCAGTTGAAATAGACCTTGCGGTCCTGTTCCGGCATGATCGTGACCTCGCCGGATTTCACCGCCTCGATGGCGGGGCCGACGATTTTGTCGGTGTCGACGAACCACTGGTCGGTCAGCATCGGCTCGATGACGACCTTCGAGCGGTCGCCGAAGGGCTGCATGATGGGTTTATTTTCGACGAGGGGGCATTCGACAATTTCAGTTTCCAGCCAAACTGTATTACCGTCCGCATCCGGGTTTTGTTTTGTCGTGGCGGCAGTGGTCATCACCGCCAGACCCTCTGAGGTGATTTGCTCCACCACCAGTTTCCGCGCCTCGAACCGGTCAAGGCCGCGCAGGTCATCGGGGACAAGGTTGACCGTGTCTGTCTCGGCCTCGGTCAATTCGCGCTCGCCCTTGGCGACGGCCATGGCAATGGTGGCGGCCTCGGCATAAGGCGCGCCATCGGCACGCATGGCACCCTTGGTGTCCATCAGGCGGTACATCGGAATGCCGCCGCGCTTGGCGACCTCGTAGTCGTTGAAATCATGCGCGCCGGTGATTTTCACCGCACCCGAGCCGAAATCAGGGTCGGGATACTCATCCGTGATGATCGGGATGAGGCGGCGATGCTCTTTCGGACCAACTGGAATTTCGCAGAGTTTTCCAACAATTGGCGCATACCGCTCATCGGACGGGTGAACCGCAACCGCCCCGTCGCCCAGCATGGTTTCGGGGCGGGTGGTGGCGATGGAGATGTAATCGCGCTCTTCCTCAAGCGTGATATTGCCGTCTTCATCCTTCTCGACATAGGTGTAGGTGGTGCCGCCCGCGAGCGGGTATTTGAAGTGCCACATGTGACCGGCCACTTCGAGGTTTTCGACCTCAAGGTCTGAAATGGCGGTTTCAAAATGCGGGTCCCAGTTGACCAGCCGCTTGCCGCGATAGATGAGGCCCTTGTTGTACATGTCCACGAAGACCTTGATCACCGCATCGTGGAAATTGCCCTCTTCGCCTTCGGGCGCGGAGGGCGCGCCGGACATGGTGAAGGCCTCGCGCGACCAGTCGCAGGAGGCACCGAGGCGTTTCAACTGCCCGATGATCGTGCCACGCGATTTGATTTTCTGCTGCCAGACGCGCTTTTCAAACGCCTCGCGGCCCATTTCGGTGCGCGAGGGTTCCTGGTTCTCGGCCATGTCCCGCTCCGTCACCATCTGCGTGGCGATGCCCGCGTGATCGGTGCCCGGCTGCCAGAGCGTGTCGTAGCCCTGCATGCGTTTCCAGCGGATCAAGATGTCCTGCAGCGTGTTGTTGAAGGCATGGCCCATGTGCAGCGAGCCCGTCACATTGGGCGGCGGGATCATGATGGAAAACGTCTCGGCCCCGGGCTTGGCATTGGCCCCGGCTTTGAACGCGCCGCTGTCTTCCCAGGCCTTTGACAGGCGCGGTTCGGCCTCGGCTGCGTTGAATGTCTTGTCCATGCCCATGATTGTGCGGCCCTGTCCTCATCTGAAAGTTACGGTCAGATACCGAAATGAAAGCGTAAGGAAAAGAGGCAAGGTCGGGCAGGGGTGTTTCAGACAAGAAAGAAGCGGCACACGCTTTCTTAATCACGCTGCGCTAGGCCTTAGGAGCGGTACAGGCTGGGGAGCCGATGACCGCACAAGGAAGAAGCCGCCCCGCCTTTGCCTGATGCGGCATGGGTCCGGGCGCTTCGACCTGGCTTCTTTCTTGGCTTAAATACCCCGGATGCTTCAGTGACGTTCTGCGGCC
>JBCAZO010000268.1:0-4404 GCA_038532975.1 Pseudomonadota bacterium | reverse complement strand
ATTCGATCACCACAATGCGCGGCATGGGCCGGGCCATGGGCTGGTTTGCGAGCGCTGTTGAGGGCAAAGACGCGCGCAACACAGCGGCGGTGAGGCTTGTGCAGGCAATGATTGAACACCCGCTGCTGGTGGCTGGCGAAAAACGCGCCTGTACCGAATTGATGCGGGCTTGCTCAGAGCCTGTGGCGCTCAAAACCGGGGCAGAGGGCTATTTCGTCGCCATTGCGCCGACACGCAAGCGTGGCATCGCCCTAAAAATCACAGATGGGTCTACCCGTGCAGCAAACTGCACGATTGCGGCGCTTTTAGTGCGTATCGGTGTGCTTGATCCCGAGCACCCATCTGCCAGGCGTTTCATGAACGCGCCCATTCGCAATCGCCGCAAAATCGAGACAGGACAGATCAAACCGGTCGATGAATTGTTGCTCTGAGCGCATTCGGCAGAGGTTTGCTCACAGCAAGTTCACCACCGTTTCTACAGCATTTTGCCGATCGCCCAGCCTGGCTTGCGCTACTTTCCGCGCGTGGGCAGAGACCTGCCTTCGTCCGGCAATCCCCTGCTGATTCTGTCCCGCGGCCTGAGCCTCTTTTTGCGAAAATTCAGGTAGGTTTCGTCGGGCCCTAAACAACCGAAACCCGCGTCGCCATGTTGAGGGTCCGAGGGCATGATGCCCCGGACATCTGAACCCAACAAAGGGAAAAGTCGAGATGACTAAGGAACTGAAAGTCACACTGTTTGCTATTGTCATGAGCGTGCCAGCCATTGCGCTGGCCATGGATGCCGATGGCGATGGCATGGTTTCACCTGAAGAATTCCAGGCAGTTATGCCGGATGCGCCTGAAGGCACTTTTGAAACGCTGGACGCGGATGGCGATGGCCTTCTGAGCGAAGCGGAAGTTGAAGCGGGCAAAGAGGCAGGCATCCTGCCGGCATAACCCACCACTCCAAGGCGCGCATTTGTCCAATCCCAAGTCCTGGTGCGCGCCTTGTTACGATCGTCGCGGTATGGCGGCCGAGGCCTGTTGCTAAACCAACCTCTTCCCCAGACTGGTTTCGCAGACCTAAGACCTCCCCGGCTTGCTCATACCGCGGCTTTCCTGCATTCTCCTACATGTTCTCAGGGCGGGGTGAAATTCCCCACCGGCGGTAACGGGCCATGGCCCGAAGCCCGCGAGCGCAACGGGTTTCTTCCCGAAACCCTTGGACAGCAGATCTGGTGCAACTCCAGAGCCGACGGTCACAGTCCGGATGGAAGAGAACGCCAGGTCTGGCCGCGCTTTGCGTCCTCTCCTGTCGTGCTGCGCCTTGGGTGAACGTGTCGCGACAAGGAAAGGAGAATGCCATGACACACACCCGTTACGCCTTTATCAAAGCCAACTGGCACGCTGATATTGTAGATCGCGCGCTTGAAGGGTTTTGCGAGGTCATCCCGCGTGAGACCATCGATGTCTTCGATGTTCCGGGCGCGTTTGAAATGCCGCTACTGGCCCGTGATCTGGCCCAAACCGGTAAATACGCAGCCGTGGCAGCGGCGGCCTTCGTGGTCGATGGCGGCATTTACCGGCATGAGTTTGTCGCCCAAGCGGTGGTGGACGGGCTGATGCGCGCAGGCCTTGATAGCGGGGTGCCGGTGCTGTCAGTGTCCCTGACCCCGCATCAGTATCAGGAGACTGCACATCACACCGCCATCTTCCGTGCGCATTTCGTTGAGAAAGGCCGGGAGGCGGCAAGAGCAGCTGTACAGATCACACAGGCGCTTAAATCCCTGCAAGCGGCCTGAGGAAAGCCGTAGGGTGGGCAATTTTGCCCACCTTACCCCGATCAAGACCCCCAAAACGTTTCGCACGCGAAACATTCTGCCATAAATTTACATAAAATTAGTATTTATTAACAATGTTTTAAAGTGTTTCGCGCGCGAAACATTTGGTGGATGTAGGGTGAGTATTCCACCCACCTTTCTCATCCCAAGTAATCCCGCAAAGCCCGCGGCGGGTTGTCCAAAAGAGCCATCGTCTCCCTTGGCGGCTGAGCTTCTCCATCCGCCACCAGGATGCATTCCCCCGCAATCCGTCGCGCATCTTCGGGCGCGTGGCTGATCATCAAGAGCGTGGCACCGGTTTCCTCACAGAGCTCCTGCACCAGATCGAGCATCTCGGCGCGCAAGGCCGGACCAAGCGCGGCGAATGGCTCATCCAGCAGCAGAAGGTCACGCCGCTGCACCAGCACCCGCGCCAATGCAGCGCGACTGCGCTGTCCGCCAGACAGTTGAGACGGTTTGCGTGTGTTCATGCCGCTGAGACCAACCCGGTCAAGCGCCTGTTTGATCGCGCCTTGATCCTCAGAAGACAGGCGTAGCTTGGGGCTAATCCCCAATCCCACATTCTGCGCCACACTCAGATGCGGAAAGAGATTGTCTTCCTGAAAGAGCATCGTCAGAGGCCGCGAACCTGGAGGCGTGTCCGTGATGTCCGTTCCTTTCCATGTGATCTGCCCGGTCGCAACTGGAAGGAATCCGGCGATTGCTTCAATCAAGGTCGATTTGCCAGCCCCAGAAGGGCCGATGACCGCCACGCGCGCATGTTCTGCTACCGACAGGTCTGCGCTCAGCTCAAACGTTCCGTTATGGATGATGCAGTCTTCAAGCTTCAGCATGCGCGCGCCCGCCTCTGTCCAATAGCCAGAATGCCCCGAAGGACAGAATGAGCAGCAAAAGCGCCGCTCCTGCCGCCGTGTCCATACGGTAAGCTCCCATCAGGCGATACACTTGCAAGGGCAGGGTGGCCACATCCGCGTCTGCGAAGAGTGTGATCACGCCAAGATCTCCCATCGACAGGGCGGCTGCCAGCCCGGCGGCAAAGCCGATCTGCGGCTTGAGCCTTGGCAGTAGAACGTGGCGCAGGAAAGGCCATCCCTGCATATCGAGCGAAAGCGCAAGCCGCCCCTGCCGTGCAACGACGTCTCGCGCCCGCGGCACCAGAACGCGCAGGGCAAAGGGCAGGACGGTGATGGCGTTGACCAAGGCCGTGACCGGCAAGGCCCAGGCCAGTGGATTGCCCCAGGGTCGGATCAGAATGAAGAGGCCGGTGCCGATCACAAGCGGTGACGCGGCAAGTCCCAGAATGCCTGCCAGTTCCAGCGCCCCACCGCGCCCCTGAGCAATCGCGGCGGTCATTGGCAAGGCCATGGTGAGCAGGAGCAGAGTGCTGATGGAGGCTACCACGATCGAGGTCAGAGCGGCGCTGAAAACTTGCGATGGAAGGTCGAGTATTGTGGGCAAGCCGTTCAGTGCCATGGCCAGCATGGGCAACAATAGAAATCCCGCCGCCAGAACGGTCACAGTGCCATCGCCATAGCGCGCCAGAGCCGCTTGCCCATCCCATCGCCGGACATGGCGGTCCAGCCCTGTGCCAAACCCGTCGCCCTTGGCCAGCCATAGGGCCAGCGCCCCCGCCACAATTGTTAATGCAAGCTGAACACCAGACAGCATCGCAGCCCGGCCCAGATCAAAGTCGAAGCGAAACGCCTGATAGATGGCCAACTCAATCGTTGTCGCCTTGGGGCCGCCGCCCAAGGTTAGGGCCACCGCAAAGCTGGTAAGGCAGATGGCAAAGATCACTGCCAAGATGCTGGGCACCACACGCATCAACATCGGCACCTCAATGAACCGGAACATCGCCCAGCCATCCACGCCCAGCTGTGCGGCCAGCCGGAAGCGTTCGCCGGGAATTTCCTGCCAGCCCTGCAGGATCAGCCGTGTGGCCAGCGGTAGGTTAAAAAACACATGCGCCAGCACAACGCCGTGCAGCCCATAAATCTGCACAGGAGGCAGGCCCACGAGGCCTAGAATACCGCTCACCCAGCCCGCCCTGCCGAAGACGGCAATGAGCCCCAGAACGGCGACAATAACCGGGAGAATAAATGGCGCGCCCAGGAGCGCGATGAGGACACGTCTGCCCTGGAACCGTCGCCGCGCCAACGCGCGGGCCAAGGGGATTGCAAGGGTCACGCTGAAGAAAGCAGACAACGTGGCCTGCAGGACGGTGAAGCGAAGCGCTGCCCAATCCGGCGCGCCTAGCCCCCGTCCTGCCTCAGCGCGCAGGGCCACGGCCACAAGCGCACCAAAGATGACCGTCGCGACAAGTGCAGCGACGATCTTGCCTGGTGTGGCGCTTACTGGCTGAGCGCGGTCAGCCATTCATCCAGCGCCGCATCGCGTGCTGCAGCGGCCCCTTCCGGGCTGAGCAGGAGCGATTTTTCAGGTGTGACGAGTGTCTCAAACCCATCAGGCAGACCGCCCTCTGGTGTTACCGCCGGGTACATCCAGTTCGTTGTCGGGATAATACCCTGAAATGTGTCGGACAGCATAAACGCCAGGAATTGATCGGCCAGCTCGGGTTGATCCG
>JBCAZO010000267.1:0-4423 GCA_038532975.1 Pseudomonadota bacterium | reverse complement strand
CATCTCTCGTCGACGCGTCTGCTGAAGCGCAGCGCGTGTCTGAGCTTCTTCGGTTATATCCATTGACAGAATATAAACGCCTCCAGTTGCCTGATCCGGTGTCAGCGCCACGCGAATGCGACGCGAACTGTTTTCATGTGTGAACTCAAAGACCCCTGGCGTGCCATCAAACGCACGCTTGAGATGTGGCTCCAGCGCGGCAAAGGGCTGTTCTCCCAAGGCCGCCTTGGGGTCTTGTCCAACTGGGTCAGCTAATGTGCCCGGCATGATCGTGCTCAGCCGCCGGTTGGAGTAGGTGTAGCGCCAATCTGGCCCGATATGAGCTATATGCGCCGGGACCATTTCCGTGGTCAGACGCATACGTGCTTCGGCTTCGGTGATCTGTCGTTTTGCTTCCTCCAACGCGGTGATAGTTGCCTCAAGTTTCCGATTTGCTGACGCAAGATCCTTTGAGTAACTGGTGAGCTGATCTGAAAGCTCTTCTGAGCGTGCGCTTAGTAACTCCTCTTGTTGGCGGGTCTTTGTGATATCTGTATAGACCGTGACCCATCCGCCCTCTGGCAACGGAGAGCCTTCAACCGAGATGATCAGCCCATTGGCGCGGGTGCGTTCCATGTAATGCGGCTCAAAGGCGCGCGCCACTTCGACTCTGTCGGCCACAAATTCCTCCACATCTCCGACATCGCCGTAGTCACCACGTTGGGCCAGATACCGGATTGTATCGGCAAACTGTGCGCCGGGTGTGACCAAGGCATCGGGCAGGTCAAACATTTCCTGAAAGCGGCGATTGCACACGGCCAGATGCAGATCGCCATCGTAGATCGTCAACGCCTGCTGGATCAGGTTCAAACCAGCGATTGTCATCTGTGTCTTGTCGTTTTGACTCATGACGGCGCCTCAATCGCCCAAGAAAGCGCGGCTTCCAACCTATCGTCACCCCAAAACAGCTCATCGCCAACGGTGAAACTCGGCGCGCCAAAAATGCCCCGGCGCATGGCCTCTTCGGTGGTTTCTCTCAAGCGGTGCTTGTTTGTCGTCTCTTGAGCTTGATCAATCAACTCGGTGGGCAGTTTTGCTGCTTTTAGACAGGCCGCAATCACTTCGGACTCTGCTATGTTTTGCCCTTCATCGAATTGCATCAGATATACGTTTTGGCAAAACGCGCTGCCGTGTGGCGTTTCAAGTGCGAGCTGAGCGACGCGAGCTGCCAACAAGCCATTCTGCGGAAATGGGTCTGGATGACGAAAGCGTAGCCCCTGGCACTGAGCCAGTCGTTCCATATCGCGCAGCATGTAGCGGCCTTTGGCCGGATAGACGATAAACGGAGACGTGTTCCAGCCTTGCGATTTGAAAATAGGCCCAAGCAAAAAGGGCTTCCAGTTTGCCTCGACCCCAGCCTCTGATGCCAGTTCTGGTAGACGCATCACACTCAGGTAGGAATAGGTCGAGGCAAATTCGAACCAGAAGTCCAGCTTTGGGTTGGTCATGGCGCAGCGCTCCTCCTTGCTCAATTCCGGTCAGCATCGGCAGGATGTCAAGGGTTGCGGGGACCTTGTTACAATTCGTAGGAATCTGGAAAACTTCACGAAAAAGTTGACGTCGAGTGTCAAGCACGCACTCTACTGGGTGTAAAGAATCGTCTCTGAAATGACGATCCGTTCGCATAGCGGACAACGGGAGGAATAGAATTGGCAAAGTCGTCAAAGGCGGCGGAGGGGCTTCAGTCCATTCCGGCGCTTCTTCATCGGAATGCCACCCAGTTTGGGACAAAACCGGCTTACCGCGAAAAAGAATACGGCATTTGGCAAAGCTGGACTTGGTCCGAGATCGAGAAAGAAATTGAAGCGCTTGCGTTGGGTTTGCTGAACCTTGGCGTAAACGAAGGTGACTTCATCGCAATTGCCGGGCGCAACCGACCTTATTTTTATTGGTCTATGGTAGCCGCGCAATGCGTGGGTGCCGTGCCTGTCCCCGTGTATCAGGATTCAGCGGCCGAAGAGATGGCTTATGTGCTGGACCATTGCGGCGCGCGGTTTGCCATCGTTGAAGATCAGGAACAGGTCGACAAGATCATAGATATCCAAGACCGCCTGCATCAATTTGAGCACATGATCTATGTCGACCCGCGTGGGCTGCGGAAATACGACCATCACAAACTGCATGAGTTTAGCCATGTGCAGGAACAGGGTCGGGCTGCGAGAGATGAGTTCTCAAGTGATCTTGCCGCTCGTCGCGCCAAACTCGACTACGACAGCACCTGTGTCATGCTCTATACGTCCGGCACAACCGGCAAGCCCAAGGGTGTTGTGCTTTCGAACCGCAATATCATCGAGGCTTCCAAATCTTCATCTGAATTTGACAAACTGACCGTTGCGGAAGAGGTGCTCGCCTATCTGCCCATGGCCTGGGTCGGGGATTTCATCTTTTCCATTGGTCAGGCCTATTGGTGCGGGTTCTGCGTGAATTGCCCCGAAAGCACGGACACAATGCATGTCGATCTGCGAGAGATCGGCCCGACCTACTATTTTGCCCCGCCTCGCGTTTTTGAAACGCAGCTCACCAATGTGATGATCCGCATGGAGGATGCCGGGCGGTTCAAGCGATGGCTGTTTGAAAAATTCATGGATCATGCCCGTAAGGTAGGTCCGGCCATTCTCGATGGCGGATCGGTCAGCGGTTGGGATCGGCTAAAATACAAACTTGGGAACCTAGTGATTTATGGTCCGCTGAAAGACACGCTTGGGTTCGGGCGTGTGCGTGTCGGCTATACGGCCGGTGAAGCGATTGGCCCTGAAATTTTTGAGTTTTACCGTGCACTCGGTATCAACCTAAAACAGCTTTACGGCCAGACAGAGGCCAGCGTTTTCATCACTCTTCAACCTGATGGCGAAGTCCGTAACGACACAGTTGGCGTTGCGGCGCCGGGTGTCGAGCTGCGCATTGCGGACAACGGTGAGGTGTTCTATCGCAGTGCGGGTGTGTTCGAGGAATATTACAAGAACCCCGAAAGCACCGCCTCGACCAAGGATGCCGAAGGTTGGGTTGCGACGGGGGACGCAGGCTTTATCGACGAAAGCTCAGGACATCTTCGAATAATCGACCGCGCAAAGGATGTGGGCAAAATGGCAAGCGGTCAGATGTTCGCGCCCAAATATGTTGAAAACAAACTGAAATTCTACCCCAACATTCTAGAGGCTGTGGTTTTTGGCAACCAAAGGGATGAATGCACAGCCTTCATCAATATCGACCTCAATGCCGTCGGCAACTGGGCAGAGCGCAATAATATTGGGTATGCGTCCTATCAGGAACTCGCTGGCCATCCGCAGGTGCTTGAGACGATCAAAACCCATGTCGAAGAGGTAAACCGATCTCTGGCAGATGATCCGATGCTGGCGCATTGTCAGGTGCATCGCTTCATCGTTCTTCACAAGGAACTGGATGCCGATGATGGCGAGATGACCCGCACACGTAAGGTGCGCCGTGGTGTGATCTCAGAGAAATTTGAGGATCTTCTGGGCGCGCTTTATGATGGCTCAGACGAGATTTTCACAACAACTGAAGTGACTTACGAGGATGGTCGTAAGGGTTCGATCAGTGCGACACTAAAAATCGTGAAGGCCAAGGTAGAAGCTGTGAGCGCGCCTGAAAAAGTGGCAGCGGAATAGGAAGTTTGACGATGCTGGACGCAACCGAAGGCTACACCACGGAAGACGGTCGCAAGATCGGTGGGGTGGTGATGGAGATGAAGAACATCACGCTGCGTTTTGGCGGGGTGGTGGCGATCAAGGACATCTCTTTCGATATTCGCGAGGGCGAAATTCGTGCCATCATTGGGCCCAACGGGGCCGGCAAGTCTTCGATGCTCAATGTCATCTCGGGCTTTTACCATCCGCAGGAGGGCGAGGTCTGGTATCAGGGGCAAAAACGCCCGCCGATGAAGCCCTATGAGGTGGCCGGGCAGGGCATCGCCCGCACGTTTCAAAACATCGCCCTGTTCGAAGGCATGACAGTTCTAGACAACGTCATGACGGGCCGTATTCGCCAGATGAAATCGGGTTTGCTTGCGCAGTCGATCTGGAAAGGTAAGGCCGAGCAGGAAGAAACCGAAAATCGTGAGTTTGTTGAGAAAATCATCGACTTTCTAGAAATTCAGCATATCCGTAAAACACCTGTTGGACGGCTTCCATATGGCCTTAAAAAACGCGTGGAGCTGGCTCGTGCGCTTGCCGCTGAGCCATCCATCCTGCTTCTAGATGAGCCCATGGCGGGGATGAATGTGGAAGAGAAGGAAGACATGTCTCGCTTCGTGCTTGATGTGAATGATGAGTTTGGAACGACCATTGTTCTAATTGAGCATGACATGGGTGTGGTCATGGACCTGTCTTCCTTCTCTTCCACATTCATCCCCGCCATGGGCTCATCT
>JBCAZO010000266.1:0-4445 GCA_038532975.1 Pseudomonadota bacterium | reverse complement strand
CGCAGCCGTCTTGATCATCCCACCCTCCAATGAAGATTTTTCTTCAAGAGGATTGCGACTGTCAAATGTTTTTTGATGAATTTTTTTACAAGATCCTACATCATGTAAAAAATTGACCAAAATTTCCGCGCACACAGTGACAAGAGACTGGACGTTGAGCACCAACACGATCGCCGAAAAACTGCAGGACCGCTCTGATGACCTGACACGATCAGAAAGACAGCTTTGCGACGTGATCTTGCAGAACTACCCCGCTTCTGGCCTTGGAACGATCACCTCTTTGGCTGAAGCGGCTGAGGTTTCGACACCCACTGTGGCCCGGCTTGTACAAAAGCTTGGCTTTTCGGGGTTTCCCGAGTTTCAACGTGCCTTGAGGGCCGAGTTGAACGAGAAAATCTCAAGCCCTCTGACCAAGCGTGCATCCTGGGTGGACGATGCGCCAGAAGGTCATGTGCTCAACCGGTTCACCAAGGCGGTCATCGACAACATCGGTCAGTCCATGTCGAAGATTACACCCGCAGAATTTGAGCATTGCTGTGATTTGATCAGCGATCCCGCTCGCAAGATTTATGTTATCGGAGGACGGATCACACGGACCTTGGCGGACTATTTCTTTTTGCATCTGCAGGTCATTCGGGATGATGTTGTGCAGATCACCTCAAGTTCAAATGCCTGGCCACATTATTTGCTGGACCTGAAGGAAACCGATGTTGTCGTGATTTTTGACATTCGCAGATATGAAAACGGCACGCTCAAGCTGGCGGAAATGGCGCGCGAGCGTGGGGCCGATATCGTGCTTTTCACCGATCAGTGGGTGTCGCCCATCGCAGAGCACGCAACGGTTAGTTTTGCCAGCCACATTGCCGTGCCTTCGGCGTGGGATTCAAACCTGACCCTTATGCTTATGTCCGAGATCGTAATCGCCGAAGTGCAGGAACGTGACTGGGAACACACGCAAGCGCGCATGGAAGCCCTGGAAGACATGTTCGACCGCACCAAGCTGTTTCGAAAGTTCTAGGATTGCCCCTTACCGCTTTGCATTCTGGAACAGCAGTGAGATGAGGCCAATGGCCGCTGATATCACGATGAGCAGAAGGGAAACGGCGTTCAGGACCGGCGTTGATCCCTGCTTGAGCTTGTCGAACATCGTGATGGTAAGTGGCGATTCCGATCCCACGAGCATCAATGTGGTGTTGAAGTTCTCAAAGCTCATCAACACCGACACAATGGCGGATGCGATGATGGCCGGGAACAGGAACGGCAATGTGATCTGACGGATCGCGCCCCACTGGCTTGCCCCGAGATTGAGAGCCGCTTCCTCCAGGCTGGGGTCGAATTTCTGCAGGCGCGCGGAAATCACCAGCGTGGCAAACGTCGCGATAAACGAGAATTGTCCAAGAATGACGAGGATCAAACCGGGGCGAAGGCCGTCAAACCATAGCCCGGTAGCATCCTCCAAAGTGTTGGCAACTGCACTGGAAAAGACCAGAATCGAGATGCCGAGGATCACGCCGGGAATGATCAGTGGCAACAGCATCAGCATGTACAAGAGCGCTTTGCCGCGAAACTCATGCCGCACGAAAAGAAACGCGTTGCATGTGCCTACCGCAACCGCCAATCCAGCCACCCAGACCGCCACAAAGGCAGATGTGCCAATGGCGCGCATGATGGATCGTTCGTTGAAAACACCGATGAAGGGGGCGTCTGTTCCAAAGAACCAGGCGAGTGTGAACCCCTCCCATGGAAGTGCGGGGAAAACGCTGTTGTTGAAGGCAAAGATACAGACGACGGTCAGCGGCAGTGCCAGGTAGATGAAGAACGTGATCACATAGGCGCGGTAGCACCAGATCGAAAAGCGGGACCGGGGGACTGTCGGGATCATCTCAGCGCCCCATCGTCTCAGTCAGGGACTGGCGTGACAGTTTGAGGCCAAAGAAAACCACGAGTGAGGACAGCGCCAAAAGCAGGAAACCAAAGGCCGAGCCCAATTCCCAGTTAAACCGGGTGATGAACTGCGTGTAGATCATGCCGGTAAACCAAAGACTATCCTTGCCGCCCAACAAGATCGGCGTGAGGTAGTTGCCCAGCGACAGCATGAACACAACGATGCAACCCGATACGATGCCCGGCATCGCATGCGGGATCACAATTTCACGCATCACCGAAAAACTGGTCCCGCCAAGGTCGTAGCCCGCCTCAATCAGGCTGTCGTCCAGACTGTCCAGTGTTGTGACCAGCGGGACGACCATGAAAAGGATCGAGGTGTAGACCAGGCCAACCATGATCGCGGCATCGTTGTAGAGAAACTCAATGGGTCCAGCGGTCAGGCCGATGTATTGCAGCGCGTTGGAAAACACGCCCGTCTCGCGCAGCAAGATCATCCAGCCATAGGTGCGCACCAGTTCGGACACCCAAAACGGGATCATGCACATCAGAAAGAGCGTGGTCTTCGTGCGGCCTCGGGTGAGCTTGGCAATGTAATATGCAATCGGAAACCCAAGCAGCAGGGTCAGAACGGTTGCCAATATGGACATGATGGCCGTGCGCGCGAATGTGCGCCAATAGAGCGGCTCGGTGAAAAACGCAGCATAGTTTCCCAAGCCAATCTCATACTCTCGCACCCCGGTCTTTTCCGAGATGGAGACAACGAACAGACCAATATGCGGCAGGATGATCAGGACCACCAGCCACAACAAAAGCGGTGCGAGCAGCAGGTAGAAGCCAAGCCGGGATGCGTCAGAGGACATCGCTAGGCCCCGTCATGCGCATAACAACGTGCCTTGGCGGGGTGCCAGCTTGTGTAGACTTCGTCACCGGGCTGCAGATCCGCAAAGGCACCGGTTTGCGGCAAGGCCACGTTGAAGGACATGCCAGCCTTTGCATCCTTCAGGCTGACCATACTATTGGCGCCATTGAAAAATACAGACGTCACAATCCCCACGCTGGTGTTTGTTTTAACTGTCAAATCCCCTTGGGTCTTGGCCAGTTCGATGGCTTCGGGGCGCAGGAAAACCTCGGTGCGCTGCCCTACACTCAAGTCGCTGGCGTCCGCCTCGATTTCGATTTGCGTGCCCGCCTCAGTGACCATCGACAAAGCGGAGCCTGATTTGGCGCTGACCTTTGCGTCAAACCGGTTCGCATCACCGACAAAGCCCGCCACGAAGGCGGTCTTTGGATCGTAATATATCTCATGCGGCGTGCCGATTTGCTCAAACCGGCCATGGTTCATCACAGCCACCTTATCGCTCATGACAAGGGCTTCGGACTGATCATGGGTGATGTAGACGAACGTGGTGTTGAATTCCGACTGAAGCGCCTTGAGCTCGATCTTCATATGCTCGCGCAGCTTGAGGTCCAAGGCACCCAGAGGTTCATCAAGCAAAAGCACATCAGGTTCCAAAACCATGCATCGCGCAATGGCAACACGCTGTTTTTGCCCACCTGATAACTGGTCCACCCTGCGTTCAGAGAAGCCAGGCAAACCAACACGACCTAACACCTGCTCTACCCGTGTCTTGATCTCAGACCGGGCCACACCGCGCTGGCGCAAACCG
This sequence comes from Pseudomonadota bacterium, assembly GCA_038532975.1. Lineage (GTDB taxonomy): Bacteria > Pseudomonadota > Alphaproteobacteria > Rhodobacterales > Rhodobacteraceae > Roseovarius. Next base: position 891 of record JBCAZO010000266.1, on the reverse strand, counting down.
AAACCAACGTTGTCACCAATACTCATCGTGGGGAAAAGTGCGAGATGCTGAAATACCATGGAGACCGGGCGTTTGTTGGGCGGCACGCCAAGCATCGAGCGGCCTTTGATCAACAAATCTCCGCTTGAGGGGGATTGAAACCCGGCAATCATCCGCAAAAGGGTGGTTTTCCCGCATCCGGAAGGCCCCAGAATGGAAAAGAACGACCCTTGCGGCACCTCAAAAGTGACGTGGTCAACGGCGCGGAAACTGTCGAAATCTTTGACGAGATCGCGACAGACAAGATCAGGCGAGGCGGTCATGCGAACAGTTTCTTTTATGATGAAAAGGGCGCCCTTCGACGCCCCTTTCTGTAAATTTCAAGACCTCAGTTCGCGGCGTTGATACGATCAAGCGTCGCACCTTCCATCGCCTCAAGACCGGCGGGGACCGGAGGATACCACTTGATGTTGTCAATGGCAGTTTGATCAAAGCTGCCTTGATAGCGCGCCTTGAGATCGGCACTGACACCTGCGTCGCCATCAACCGCCGCAGTGAAATTGCCAGCTGTGTTGGTGATCATTGCGGCGATTTCCGGCTGCATGACAAAGTTGATCCAGTCATAGGCTGCATTATCCGCCCGGCCACGCGCAGGCAACACGAACGTGTCGATCCATCCCAAGGCCCCGGACTCGGGCGCTACAAATGTGATATCCGGATTGTCGGCGTTGAGCTGCCAGCCGCCTGTGTCCCAAGCCATGGACGCCACCACCTCGCCCGAGCGCAGAAGGTTTTTGATCTCGTCACCGCCGTCCCAATAGGTTTTCACATTTGGTTTGCATTCGGTGAGCTTGGCTTCGACCTGGTCCAGGATACCTTGGTAGGCCTCCGTGTCGGCATAGGCTGCAAACG
>JBCAZO010000265.1:0-4461 GCA_038532975.1 Pseudomonadota bacterium | reverse complement strand
AAACTGGCTTTGACGATGAGACGGGTGAGCCAGTCTTTGAGACCGAAGAATTTGCACCTGAAAAGATGCCCTATATCGTCGTGATCGTCGACGAGATGGCCGACCTCATGATGGTGGCTGGCAAAGAGATTGAAGCCTGCATTCAGCGTCTGGCGCAAATGGCGCGGGCCTCGGGCATCCATCTGATCATGGCCACGCAGCGCCCGTCCGTGGACGTCATCACCGGCACGATCAAGGCCAACTTCCCGACGCGGATTTCCTTCCAGGTGACGTCAAAGGTCGACAGCCGCACAATCCTTGGCGAAATGGGCGCTGAGCAGCTTCTGGGCATGGGCGACATGCTCTACATGGCCGGCGGCGGTAAAATCACCCGCTGTCACGGGCCATTTGTCAGCGATGAAGAGGTCGAAGAGGTGGTCAACAACCTCAAAGCCTATGGCCCGCCGGAATATGTGGGTGGCGTGCAGGACGGCCCGGAAGAGGAAAAGGCCAGCAACATTGATGCGGTTCTGGGCCTCACGGGTGGCAACACCGACGGCGAGGACGCGCTCTATGACACCGCCGTGCAGATCGCCATAACAGACCGCAAATGCTCGACCTCCTACATTCAGCGCAAGCTGGCCATCGGCTACAACAAGGCCGCGCGGCTTGTGGAGCAGATGGAGGACGAAGGCATTGTGAGTGCAGCCAACCATGTTGGCAAACGCGAGATTCTGGTGCCCGAGCCGCAATAAGGCTCTCGAACCGAAATACTTGGAAAGGGGCGTTTCTTAGCGCCCTTTTTTACAAAAACACCCGCTCAAAGCTCCAGTAAGCTCCAATCAGCGCGATGATGACAGACGCCGGGATCGCAATCCGTGCGCGGTACCAGTCCTTTTGGCCAAACCACAGCCCCACGGCGAGAAACGCCAGCGCGATAACCGTAAGCTGCCCGACCTCAACGCCAATATTGAACGCAATCAACGAGGCGATGAACCGGCTTGGCTCCAGTCCGAACTCTCCCAGCACCGAGGCAAAGCCAAGCCCGTGCAAGAGGCCAAAGCCGAAGATCACAAAGGGTCGCCATGGGGTCATGCGACGGGCAAAGATATTCTCGACCGCCACGTAGACAATTGACAATGCGATCAGCGGCTCAACAATGCTGCCGGGGATGTTCACGACACCCAAGGTCGCCAGCGCCAGCGTGATCGTGTGCGCCACAGTGAAGGCGGACACCTGAATAAGCAGGGGGCGCATCTGCATGGAAAAGAAGAACAGCCCCAGCACGAACAGGATATGATCGAGGCCCTTGGGTATGATGTGATCAAAGCCAGAGATCAGATACCGCATGAAATTCTGCCCCGCGGTTTCTTGAAAACTGCCCTCGCGCGGCAATGGCGGGCTGAGCGCACCTGGCTCAATAATGCCGGTAAAGGGGGATTCGACAGTCTCGCTTTGTCGCAAGACCAGAGTTCCGAAACGGGCGTCCCATCCTATTTGAAGAGGATCACTGCCAGGCGGCAGCACTGCGCTCAGGCTGACCATCGTATCACGAGGGTTCTCCGCATTGTCCTCGGGGACAACGTCGATCTTTCCCAGAACAGGGGTGAGCGCCAGATCCCCCGCCCGAAGCGCCAACCCGTTGGCAAAAGCAGGCCAGGTTTCCCTGAAAGCATTTGCCAGATCACTATCTGACAAGGCCCGAAGCGCATCGTAATCCCCGGCTTGCGCACTGTCATTTGTGTCTTCGACCTCAGAAAGATCCACACCTGCCAGGATCGCCTCAGCATTCAGCCGAATGGTCATGGATACGTCGGACTCGTTAATTTCAAAATCCGCCACCGCCGGGCGGACCTCATGCGCATGGGCCGTTCCGGTCAAAACGAGGCACAAAATCACCAAGGCTTGAGTTGACTTCGCGCAGAGCAAAGTCAGGATTGAGCGTATGAAAAGCAGAATGACCATGTTTCTTAAGCTAACCTGTGCAGTTTGGGCATTGCTGATATCGGGCACAGTTCACGCACATGAGCTGTTTTTGCAACCCCAATCCTATCAACTTGCCGCTGGCGATCCTCTGGTGGCGGAAGTGAGAGTTGGAGAAGGGTTTGACGGCGGCCGGTCGATCTATAATCCCGACAAATTCCGGCGCTTTGAACTGGCTACTGGGGACACGCTACAACCTGTTCCAGGGCGTCTGGGAGATTTGCCCTCAGTCAACATTGAGACGCAGTCAGAAGGCCTTCACATTCTAATCCACGAATCCACAGATCAAAAACTGCGCTACACCAAATTCGCCAAGTTCGAGAAATTCGCGCGTCACAAGGATTTGACTGAGGCCATCGCGGCACATGAGGAACGAGGCTTGCCGAAGGACGATTTCACCGAGGCTTACTCGCGCTACGCCAAGTCACTTATTGCCGTTGGCAATGGAGCGGGGCAGGATCGTGCGTTTGGGCTTGAAACCGAAATTGTGGCGCTGGCGAACCCCTATACCGATGATCTTTGGGGTGAGATGGCCGTACAGGTGTTCTATCGCGGTGAACCACGTGTGGATGCGCAAGTCGAGATGTTTGAACGTATGGGCAAAGAGATCACGATCACCTGGCACCGCACAGATGAAAACGGCCATGCCTACCTGCCGGTTCAGCCTGGCGGTGAATACATGCTTGATGCGGTCGTGATCCGCGAACCCAGTGAGGCGTTGGCAAAGGATCCGGACGCAGTGTGGGAGACGCTGTGGGCTAACCTGACGTTTTCGGTGCCCAGCTCGCCATAAATGTCCAAAGCTCGCCATAAATGTCCAAAATGACCGGCACATCCCGCTTTGCTATCGCATAACAGCGCAGCAACCCTTATCTTTGCACCGAGCAGTCACAATTGAGGTGCGCATTCATGCGAATTGTTGCCTTTGCCCTTGGCCTGATGCTGGCCACCCCCGCCATGGCGGAAAAACTGTCATTGAATGAGATTTCCCAATATCTCAATGGGTTCAAGACCGCCTCTGGCGAATTCACCCAGATCAATGATGACGGCACTATTTCCACAGGTCAGATTTACATCAAACGTCCCGGACGTGTGCGGTTTGAATACAACCCGCCGGAGCAAATCCTTGTTGTGGCGGATGGTGACACTGTGGGCGTGGTTGACGGCAAGTCCAATACCAGCCCCGAGGCTTATCCGCTGCACCGCACGCCGCTTAAGATCATTCTGGCGCGGAATGTTGATCTCAGCCGGGCGAGAATGGTCACTGGCCATGTCAGTGATGGCAAAACGACGACCGTGCGCGCGCAGGATCCTGACAATCCCGAATACGGAAGCATCGAACTGGTCTTCACAGCCAGCCCTGTGGAGCTGCGTCAGTGGGTGATCAACGATGGCGCAGGAAGCCGCACCACCGTTGGTGAGATCTCCCAAGGGTGTGTCACTCGACAATGAGCGCTTTGTCATTCCCGGCAAGGGCGTGAACACCCAGGATCGTCAATAAGCCCACGCCGTATTACGCACCGCATGAACTAAGCTGTGAGCGATAGGTGTTCGACCGCACGGCGACATCATCCGCAATGCGCAAGAGCCATGGTTTGCCGTTATATGAGCCGCGCTTAAACCCGGTGCGCCCCTCGTGATAGGCGAGGTACTGGTTGCGTGTATCAGCCAGGCCAATGCCCAGACGCTGATTGGATTGCGACATGTACCAGCCCATGAAATCGGCGGCATCCCGGATATCGTCACGGCGCGCGCCAAAGCTGCGCGTTTCCTTTTGGTATTCTTCCCACGTGCCATCCAGCGCCTGGCTATACCCAAAAGCCGAGCTTTGACGCCCCATTGGGATCACACCGAGGCTCCATTGGAACGGCGTGCGCGCATCCGAGACAAACTTGCTTTCCTGGTAAATCGTAGCCATCTGCACATGCACCGGGACACCCCAACGCCGCTCTGCCGCGCGGAACGCGCGAAGGTATTGCGGCTTCTGCGCAACAATCGTGCACGCATTGTCCAGGTTTCTGGGGGGTGGCCCGCTGCTCCGGCTCCCGCAGGAGACCAGAATACCCAAAGACACCAATAGCATTAGGGACTGTAAAGACCACTTCATCTGCCTCAACCTCATTATTTTTTTGATTTATTTTAGCCCAAAAACGACTGTTGGGGAATCCCGTAAATGCACATTTGATGCGTCATATTGTGGTGCGGCTGTTCACACACTGTTTCCCGGATTTGAGGTTTGGGGGGTTGGACAAATAGGTATTGAACGAAGTAGTGTAGCCGCGTAGGGGCTAGTAGAAATGTTAAAAACACGTGCAAAATATTACCTGGGTCAAGTCGTCCGCCACAGAAAGCATCCTTTCCGTGGTGTCGTTTTTGATGTGGACCCGTAATTCTCCAATACAGAAGAATGGTACGACTAAATCCCTGAGGAAAGCCGCCCGGTCAACGATCAACCGTTTTACCACCTCTTGGCGGAAAATGATCAGACCTATTATGTGG
>JBCAZO010000264.1:0-4473 GCA_038532975.1 Pseudomonadota bacterium | reverse complement strand
GGCGGTGTGGGTGCGTTTTTGCAGCGCTGATAACGGCCCCTCGAACGGTTCGCCGGATCCGATCGCCGAATTGATCTGGGCCACCGCAGTTCGCGCAAGTGCCACACGCTTGGCCTGTGCCGCGGCTTCTTCGCCCTGTCGAACATTGTCCAGCAGTCGCTCAATCTCGGCCTGCTGGGTGGCGGCCGTACTCAGCAACTCATCAACAGCAGCATCGACTGCGCTGTTATCGCCTTCAACCACCGCAACGGGACGCTCTTCGAGGGCGGCCACCCGCCCGTTGAGAGTTGTTAGATCATTGGAATAATCCGGGATCTCCGGCGGCGGTGTGTCCTGCAGCGCAGCAACGCTGACACCAAGATCGGCAAGTTGGTCTCTAAGCGCATTCACTTCGATCTGGAGTTCGGACGCGACGCTCGCGTTGGATCGAAGTTGCTCCGGAAGATAGGGATCAATCAATTCAAACCGGGCGGCAAAAAAACCTGCAATGGCCGCCGCGAGGCCGCCAACAAGCATCGTGAAACCGCCCGCCTTCTTTACGACGACCTTAGGTTCGCTGATTGGCGACTGCTTTACCGCGGACGCTTCGATATGCGCGTCGTCGGCTATTTCGTCAAAAACAGCGTCTTCGACTTCGTCCGGCTTTTTATCGATGTCGGTGGTGTCCGGTTGGTCATCCGCCGCAATCTCGTCACTGGCGCGCTCATCTGTGGCGACTTCAGTCTCTTCCTCGAGCGTGCTGCCAGCCTCCTCGTCATGCGCGCTTTCCAAATTCTCGGCGGTTTCCTCAACGCTGGACTGGTCATCGCTGTCGGGCTTATTGCTCTCAGCCTCGGTCGGCTCGACCGGCTTTTCGTCTTCGATTTCGTCCGGGGACTTTTTGTCCGTCACATCAAGCCCCTTCCTGATTCTCACCCAAGGCGTTGCCAATACAACAAGGTTTACTCGGGCCGCATCGGGCTCTCAACCCGCGCTTATGCGATCCGCCAGTTCTTGCAGGGTTTGTCGCATGCCATTCGCCGTCGGTTCAGGCGCAATTGCGACGTTGGCATTCAGCGGTTCGACCGCACGCGCAACACTGTCGCTCATTGCGATCAGACAGAGCTGATCAGTCGGAGGGCATAGGGAAGCAAACTGCCTGGCAGTCCTGGGCGAAAACAGCGGGACAATCTTGGGGCCACGTTGGCGCAAAACGGCATGGCCCTGCTCGGTCAGATCGAGAAGGCGCTGATCATAGACAACGCGGCGTTCGACCGAACGCCCCAATTCGGCAAGTCGTCCAACGAGGTCGCCCAAGGTATGCACCCCGGAAATGTGGAGGATACGCCCATACTGAGGCCTCCTAGACAAGTAGACGATCAGTTCATCAACAGTTCTGCCGCCACATTCTGCCAGCCATCCCCGGGCCTGCGCTTTCGCGGTTGTCGTTTGGCCAACACAAACGGCGCGCCTGCCCTCACCTTCCGGCCCGCATGCGACGCCATTTGAGGAGGTGAACAGAACCACGTCGACTTCAGGGAAAGGTTCAACGGACGGCAATGGGACAATCTCAACTAGCTGGGAGAAAAATGGGGTCAGTCGGTCCTGAAGCGGGGGCTGCAAGCTGGACCAAAAAGCCTTCGATGCCGAAATTGGCCGCGTCAGCAGCAGGGGCAGCTTGGTCTTCGGCGCGTTGTCAGTCACATCTACAGGTGTTAACCCGCCCCATGCCCATACGCAACGGAGGCCGCATTGGCCAAACCAGTCACTGTTCTCGGCATCGAAAGCAGCTGTGACGATACGGCGGCCGCCGTCGTTGCGCGCGATGATGATGGGCCGCATGTTCAGTCGTCGGTGGTCTATAGCCAAACCGATCTGCATGCGCGTTTCGGCGGGGTTGTCCCAGAAATTGCTGCACGGGCCCACGCCGAACGCCTCGATTTGTGCATCGAAGAGGCTCTGAAGGAGGCCAAAACGCCTCTGTTCGAGGTTGACGCAGTCGCCGTGACGTGCGGGCCGGGGCTGATTGGTGGTGTCGTCTCCGGCGTCATGACAGCCAAAGGTATCGCTGCCGCAACTGGCCTGCCTCTTTACGGGATCAATCACCTGGCCGGGCACGCGTTGACGCCGCGGCTGACTAACAACGTCGAGTTCCCATACCTGCTGCTGCTCATTTCAGGGGGCCACTGCCAGTTCCAGATCGTTCACGACCCGCTGACCTTCGAACGCTTGGGCGGTACGATCGACGATGCACCCGGCGAAGCCTTCGACAAGGTCGCGCGTCTAGTCGGCCTGCCTCAGCCGGGCGGCCCGGCCATTGAGATTGCAGCTCAGTCAGGCGATCCCTCACGGTTCCAGCTGCCACGTCCGCTGCTCGACCGGCCAGGCTGTGACATGAGCTTTTCCGGGCTCAAGACCGCCGCCCTGCGGGCCCGGGACACTCTGATGACCGACAACGGCGGCCTGAACGAACAGGACCAGGCCGATCTTGCGGCATCGTTTCAGGCGGCTGTTCGTGACGTGCTGGTCGAGAAGGGCAAGCGCGCGCTTGAAATCTACAGGCAATCAGAACTCAGACAGGCCACGATTTGCGTCGCAGGTGGTGTCGCCGCAAATCAGACGATCCGCGCAGGCCTTGAACAAGCAGCATCGGAATACGAGGCACGCTTTGTCGCGCCGCCTCTGCGGTTTTGCACGGACAACGCGGCCATGATCGCATGGGCCGCCATTGAACAGATGGACCGGCGCGCACCCGATGGCATGGACCTTGCAGCGCGGCCGCGCATGCCGCTTGATACGCAAAGCACCTCGATGCTTGGCAGCGGCAAAAAAGGGGCAAAGGCCTAAAGTTTCGAATTAGACCGAGGGGGGATTCACATGCGGTATTGGCTGTTCAAATCGGAACCCAGCACATGGAGCTGGGATCAGCAGGTCGCCAAAGGCGAGTTGGGAGAAGAGTGGGACGGTGTGCGGAACTACCAGGCCCGCAACTTCATGCGCGAGATGAAGATCGGTGACCGGGGCTTTTTCTACCATTCCCAATCAGAAAAGGCGGTCGTCGGTACAGTCGAAGTCATTGCCGAAAGTCACCCCGACAGCACGACCGACGACGAAAGATGGGATTGTGTGGACATCAGGGCCCTTCAACCTGTCAAATCGCCCGTCACGCTTGACCAGATCAAAGGCGATGAGCGGCTGGTCGAAATGGTTCTGGTCCGCAATTCCCGCCTATCGGTACAGCCCGTCGCCGAAGATGAATGGCAGATCATATGCGCCTTGGCTGGCATTGATCCCTAGTCAGGCGTAGCATTCCCCCATCAAAGAGGGGGGAAGATCATGTCAACTCTTGCAGTCATTGTTGCTGGGGTGGCGAGTTTTATGTTCGGCGCCATTTGGTATTCTTTGCTCGCAAAACCGTGGATGGAAGCTTCGGGCGTGGTGCTGAACGAAGACGGCGCCCCTGCGAACCGGTCAAACCCATTACCCTACATCACTGCCATCTTGGCAAGCATACTTGTGGCGGGAATGATGCGACACGTATTTGTACTGGGGGGCATTGATACGGTCGCGAAAGGCTTGGTGGCGGGCGCCGGGATCGGGCTGTTCCTGGCAGCGCCGTGGATCGCGACGAATTATGGTTTTGCGGGGCGGCCCATGCGGCTGACTCTGATTGACGGTGGGTATGCGGCCATCGGATGCACCGTTATCGGCGTGGTCCTGACACTGTTCTAAAATGACAGAAGGGTTCTGGCAGACCATTGCCAGAACCCTTCATCACCCCACGTGCTCCCAAATCCACCGCACGTAACTCTGATAAGTTCTGGCCATACTAGCCGGATGTTCTTGTTATATCCGTACAGGGCTTAACAATCGATTGCCCTGTATTTCAAATTCGATCGAAGCAAGAAAAGGGGGCACCTGCCGATCGCAACTGCCCCCGCATGACGAGCCTTGGCAGCGATTAGCCGTAGACGCTTTCTTTGCCGAAGTGTTTTGTCAGCATGTAATAGACAACCGCGCGATACTTGTTGCGTTCGGACTTGCCGTAAGTTTCGATCGCTTTGTTGATGGCATCCATAAGCTCTGGACCATCGGAAAGGCCCAGCTTCTTCATCAGGAAGTTCTCTTTTACAGTCTCAAGCTCTGATGCCTGGCTGGACGCAACAGTGGAAGCGTCAGCGTTGTAGATGGACGGGCCACAGCCGATTGTAACTTTTGTGAGAAGATCCATGTCGGGAGTCATCCCGCACTTGTTCTTCAGATCATCCGCGTATTGCGCGATCAGATCGTCACGTTTGCCCATATCTAGTCTCCTACCTGTTGTCGCGGCCTATCTGTCGCTTTTGCCGCAAAGAATTGAAACGGTGGAGGCACGTTAGCGATAATTGTTGCGCGAAAAAACAGGTTTCATCGCCGGCAAGACGGGGAAAAACAACGCTGTGGTCCCACAGAGACGGATCAATAAGGTTTTTTCGAGCAATTCGACCGTTTCGG
>JBCAZO010000263.1:0-4489 GCA_038532975.1 Pseudomonadota bacterium | reverse complement strand
GCACAAACCACTGACGGTCGTGCCAGATCCTTTTGGCGAATACGAGAGTTTCGGCCATCAGAACAACGCTATGCTGAGACGCTTTCTCGATACGTTCGGGTTTGAATACGAATTCATCTCGGCCCGCGAGTTTTACCGCACCGGACAGTTTGACGAAATCCTTCTGCGCTGTGCCGAGCGATATGACGACCTGATGAAAATCATGCTGAAATCCCTGCGTGAGGAGCGTCAACAGACCTATTCGATCTTCCTGCCCATTCACCCCGAGACTGGGCGCGTTCTCTATGTGCCAATGAAGCATGTTGACGCCAAAGAGGGCACAGTCACCTTTGATGACGAGACCGGCAAGGAATGGACGCTGCCCGTCACGGGCGGAAATGTGAAGCTTCAGTGGAAGCCGGATTTCGGCGCGCGGTGGGCTGCTTTGGGCGTGGATTTCGAGATGTACGGCAAGGAACATGCCACCAACGAGAAAATCTACGATGCCATCTGCCGGACGCTCGGCGCCCGTCCGCCAGAGCATTTCAGCTACGAGCTTTTCCTCGATGATCAGGGTCAGAAGATTTCCAAATCTTCTGGTAACGGCATCAGCATTGATGAGTGGCTGACCTATGCCAGCACCGAGAGCCTGTCATACTTCATGTATCAAAAGCCCAAGACGGCGAAGCGGCTTTATTTTGACGTGATCCCGCGCGCGGTGGATGAGTATCATCAACAGCTGCGCGCCTATCCCGGTCAGGATGCCGCGCAAAAGGTTAACAATCCGGTTCACCATATCCACAATGGTGATGTGCCCGAGAGCAAAATGGTTGTTTCATTTGCGATGCTGCTGAACCTCGCGTCTGTATCGGCCGCCGAGGACAAGGATGCGCTTTGGGGGTTCATTCGCCGCTATGCGCCGGAGGCAAGTGCCGAAACACATCCGGACATGGATGCTGCCGCTGAGTGTGCCGTGAAGTACTACAAAGATTTCGTTGCTCCGACCAAAACCTATCGCGCACCCAGTGATCTTGAGCGTGAGGCGCTGCTTGACCTCCGCAATCAGCTGGCCACCTATGATGGTCCCGTAGAGGATGAGGCGCTTCAATCCGTCGTCTACGCGGTCGGTCGTGATAGGTTTGAGCCCTTGCGTGATTGGTTCAAAGCTATCTACGAGGTGCTTTTGGGCGCCAGCCAAGGCCCGCGCTTTGGTGGGTTCATTGCGCTTTATGGCGTCGAGGAAACCGTCGCTCTGATCGATAAGGCACTGGCGGGCGAGCTCGTTTGATCTGTATCAACGCCGTGGGTGGTGCAGCCTGAGATCATGTTCCAAAAAGAGGAGCAGGGTGATGATCACGAAACGAATTGTACCTTTCGCAGGAGTACTGGCTTTGCTGGCTTGCACACAGGTATCTATGCCAGAGCCGAGTGAAGGACAGGCGCTTTTTGCGGAGAACTGCGTGCAATGCCATGGTACATCGGGCAAGGGCAATGGCCCTTGGGCAGGATCATTTAACCCGGCACCTGCAGACCTGACACAGCTGACCGAAGATGGTGTATTTCCACGGGCGCGCGTGTTGTCGATCATAGATGGGTATGACCGCACTGACCTTCCCGGACATCAGATGCCGGAGTTTGGTCTGCTACTGGTAGGTGATACTGTACCGGTTGATGTGGGCGATGGCGTTTTGACACCTACGCCGCGTCCTCTTGCGGCGCTCTTGGAATATCTAGAGAGCATCCAGGAATAGCCTCTCTCAGACCCTGCAGATGCCTTTGACCTCGGCACCATCCCAAGGAAGCACAACTTCGTTTGGGATGCGCAGTTGCTGCAGCGGAAAACCATCGCGCAATAGCTCTTTCAGGCGTTTGGTACGTGGTGCCGTTGGGTCAAGCGCGGCACAGCAGACATATTCTTCGACAATCGAGGCCTGTTGCTCAAATGCATAGTCGAGAAACCGTGTCTTGGTGGAAATGTCGAAGAGATAGGGGTCGTCCTTGGCCGCATGTTCGGATGCGGCCTTGAGCGGGGTGTAACCCGTCTTGGCGCGGTTTTGCCACTGCCAGACATGGGTGATCTCATGGGCAAAGATCATTGCGTGGACAAGACTCATGCGCTCTGGGTAGACTGGCAAGTAGTCGCGGTCGTACCATTCTTTGGAATAGAACACCTTGTTGAAAAGCACAAAGGCAGCCGGACCAACCGTAACCGTTTCGGTTGTTGGTTCAGGGAAGATGCGTTCGCGACAGGCAAGACGCGGGCGTTTTTGGCGCGTGTAGGTGACTTTGCCGATGAGTGCGCCCTTCACAAAACGGATGCGAGATGTGTCGATGGTGTCACCATGGATCTGCTCTGCAAAACTCTTTTCATTGTCTGTCAGGGGCCGCCCACACGACATCGCAAACAACAGGCATAAAATCAGAACCACGCGCATAGCGCGACGTTAGCAAGGCTTGGCAAAAGGGGATAGTGCCGAGTTTCGAATTTGTGCCGTTATTGCGCTGGTTGGCATTCCAGATTGCGCACCTGGCAGAGACCCGTGTAGAGCGCATCAAATGCCGTGCTGTAATTCGACGGTGAGCCATTGAACAAGACCACAACAACGTGCCCATCTGAAAACCGGAACATCGCGGTGAAAACACCTTGTAACCCGCCCCAATGTGTCAGCTGCCGACCATCTGGGCCGGGCCAGATGCGCCAGCCCAAAGCGTAAAAATCACCCGCCTCGCCATCTGGGACGGGCGCATCGCTGGCTGCGGGTATTTGGGCAGCAAAGTGCCAGACATCTTCAGCCCGACCCATGGCACCCCCGGCGGCACCAAGTCCCGAAATCCAGGCACGTTCAGCCGCAGAGTCTTGTACCTGTTCCCAGCCCGCGTCGGTGTGATGCCAGTTTGGTCCGGCAGCACCGCTCAGGGTGATACGCGCCTGCGTTTGCAGGGCCTCTTCGAGATCACGCGCGCCGTTCTGCGTGAGCAGGTCGGTCAAAAGGCAGATTCCGATATTGGAATAGGCCTTGGTGCTGCCCGGAGCGTGGTCGAGCGGCAATGTCGCCCAGGCGGCGCGGGCAAGATCGTGACAGCTTTCCTCCCGGGTCAGCCTCAATTTTTCAGGCTCAAAAACCGGGTCGAACGTGGCTGTGCGATCATACCCGCCGCGATGGGCCAGCAGGGTCCGGGGCGTGACAGACGCGGCTCTGGGGTCATATGGCGCGGGGAGGAAGATCTGCTCTGCCAGCGGCGCGTCCAGAGCGATCTGCCCGGCGTCAGCCAAGGAAATAACTGCTGCGGCGGTGATGGGTTTTGTGAGCGAGGCCAGAGGCAAGACCTGATCTACCTGCATGGGAGTGCCTTTGACGGGGTCCGAGACACCGACGGCCGCAACCTTGGGCGCGCCATCTGCCGGGCCATGGGCCAACACGGCGCCGGGAATGCCTGTGGCTTCAAGGAAAGCCTTGATCATGTCTTCCTCGGTCGGGTCCTCGCGCCGGAACAGGAGCGTGACCACCATGAGGGCGATCACGGCCAGCGCGCCAAGGCGAAAGACGGTTCTTGGGTCTAGAGGCATGCCTGTCCCTTTTGCTCGGGCTGCAGAGTAGTCGCCCAGCAAGGTCAAAACGGGGCAGGCATGGGGAAGATTTGCGGCGTGCCTATGAGGTGATACATGGTGATTTCCCCTTTGATTTCGTGCTGTTTACCATGACACTGACGGCACAAGTAACTGGGATGCGAAAGGGCAAGACCATGGGTTTTTGGAATTTCTGGAAGGGCGGCGATGAAACGCCTGAGGCCGAGATGCTGGAAAAAGAGGTGCAAGATCTGGGGCTTAACACTGCCGGGCTGAACATTTCCGTCGAGGGCGATGTGGTCAAGGTTTCGGGTGAGGCTGTGGATCAGGAGACCAAGGAAAAGGTCATCATGGCCGTGGGCAACGCCAAAGGCGTGGCGGCGGTTGAGGACACGGTCACAGGGGCCGATCCGGTGTTTCACGAGGTGGCCAAGGGCGACACGCTTTGGAAAATCGCCGAGAAAACGCTGGGCAATGGCGCGCGCTATACCGAGATTTTTGAGGCCAACCGCCCGATGCTCAGTGATCCGGACAAGATCTATCCCGGCCAGCGCCTGCGCATCCCACAGGATGGCAGCACGACCGCCTGATCGGGGTTCGAGAAATGTAAGAGAGGCCGGGGGAATGCCCGGCCTTTTTTGTTGGGCAGAGGTTAACGAAGGGTGAACGGGTTGGGAGGCGGGACGCATGTGTGCGCCGCAGCAGGCCCGAAAACCCCTTGGTTAACAGGAGTTTTGAGCGATTTTGCCACATCGGTATCACGTCGGTATTGCGTCGGTGCGGATGGGGGAATCGGGGAAAAACGGATGTGTTAAAGCCCCGCGCGCGCAACATTTTGCGGTAGGCCGGGGTTCACCCCGGCAATGGGTGTGGCGGGGGTGGCGGGGTGAAACCCCGCCCTACGGAGAGGAATTGAGCGGCGTGCATTGGTCCGGGGTGTAG